>JBDSKP010000033.1:0-2102 GCA_039916925.1 Duganella sp. | reverse complement strand
GACACCAGCAGGTTTGGATAGCGCTTGACCCACGCGGCCGATTCGAACTGGTTTTCCTCGGCCAGGAATTCGTTGTAGGCCTCGTCCAGCACCACCACCACATTGGCCGGCACCTGGTCCAGGAAGGCCTGTATCTCGGCGGCCGGGATGAAGGTGCCGGTCGGGTTGTTAGGGTTGGCGATGAAGACCAGGCGCGTGTCGTCGTCGATGGCCGCCAGCATGGCCGACAGGTCGTGGCCGTAGGCCTTGGCCGGCACCACGATGTGGCGCGCGCCGACACCCTGCGTCGCCAGCGCGTACACGGCGAAGGAGTACTGCGCGTAGACGATGGCCTGGCCGCGTTCGACGAAGGCGTGGGCGGCGATTTCCAGTATGTCGTTGCTGCCGTTGCCCAGCGTGATCCAGTCGGCCGGCACGTCGTAGCGCTTGGACAGCGCCGCCTTCAGCTCGAAGCCGTTGGCGTCCGGGTAGCGTCCCAGGTCGGTGGCGGCGGCGGTCATCGCCTGCACCGCCGATTCCGGCACACCGAACGGGTTTTCGTTCGACGCCAGTTTGACGATGGACGCTTCATCGAGGCCGAATTCGCGCGCGACTTCGGCGATAGGCTTGCCGGCTTGGTAAGGGGCGATGGCCCGGACGTATTCAGGCCCGTAGTTCTTGGTCATGTTCTGTCTCTGTTCTCTGTTTTAGTTAGGTCAGGCTGACGGGATACGATCCCAGTACCTTGAAGAAAGCGGCGTTGCTCTGCAACTCGTCCAGCGCCTTGGCCACGGCCTCGTTCTGGATGTGGCCTTCGACGTCGACGTAGAAATAGTATTCCCAGTTGCCGTTGCGGGCCGGGCGCGATTCGAAGCGCGTCATCGACACGTTGTTCTGCGCCAGCGATCCAAGCAGGCGGTAGACCGAACCGGCGCGGTGCGGCGCGGCCAGCGCCATCGACGTGCGGTCCTTGCCCGACGGGCCGGTCTGCAGGTGGCCGATGACGGCGAAGCGCGTGCGGTTGTGCGGATCGTCCTGGATGTTGGCCTTGACCGTGCCCAGGCTATAGCGCACGCCGGCGCGCTCGCCGGCGATGGCGGCGATCGAGTGGTCGTCGCGCGCCATGCGGGCCGCCTCGGCGTTGGACGAGACGGCGCGCCGTTCGACGTCCGGATAGTTATTGTTCAGCCAGATCTGGCACTGCGCCAGCGCCTGCGCGTGGGCGCAGATGGCGGTGACGCCGTCCATAGTGCCGCTGCCCGTGAGCAGGCTGTGACGCACGGCGATGGCGACCTCGCCGCTGATCGTCAGCGGCGTATGCAGCAGCAGGTCGAGCGTGCGGCCGATCGCGCCCTCGGTCGAATTCTCGACCGGGACCACGCCGAATTCGGCGGTGCCGGCCTCGGTGGCGCGAAACACCTCGTCGATCGAGGCGCAGGCCAGCACGTCGACGGCGGTGCCGAACTGCTGGTACACCGCTTGTTCGCTATAGGTGCCGGCCGGGCCAAGGAAGGCGACGGTGACGCGCTTTTCCAGCGAGCGGCAGGCCGACATAATCTCGCGGAAGATGGTTTGCATTTCCGTATTGCCCATCGGGCCGGGATTGCGGTCGGCGACGCCGCGCAGCACTTGCGCCTCGCGTTCGGGCCGGAACACCGGGGCGTTGGTTTCGGCTTTGACGTGGCCGACTTCCTGCGCCACTTTGGCGCGACGGTTGAGCAGGTCGAGAATCTGCGCGTCGATGGCATCGATCTGCTCGCGTAATGGGGTAAGTTTATCTGTCATGGTATCGTCAATTGGTCAGCGATCATCTGCGGCACTGTACAACCCGCACTGCGGCACACTGGGGTCTGCCCCCTTGGGGTCAGACCCCGCCTGTCCGGGGTTGGCGTTGCGGCTCAATCAGCGGCCGGCGAACTCGTTCATATAATCCACCAGCGCCTGTACGCCCTCAATCGGCATCGCGTTATAAATCGATGCACGCATACCGCCGACGGACTTGTGGCCCTTCAGTTGCAGCAGGCCGCGCGCTTTGGCGCCGGCCAGGAATGCTTCATTTTTGCTTTCATCGCGCAGATAGAACGGTACGTTCATGCGCGAACGGCTCGCCTTGGCGACCCGGT
>JBDSKP010000032.1:0-2012 GCA_039916925.1 Duganella sp. | reverse complement strand
CGGGTGGATAACCCGTTCTTGCCGCGGCAGACGCCAGTCCCGAGGTGCGGGACGGCGCTGTGGTGGAAAGCATAACCAGCGAATAGCTGATTATGCCGGTGATGCGGATTTTTATCGAGGACTAGTCGAGCCGAATCGGGCTTAATCGAGGATTTTGAAACGGGGATCGTCCGGATCGATCGACGAAATGCCGCGCGCCTCCTCCGTCATCTGCGTTTCTTCCGAACGTTGTTCGGAATGGCGCTTCTCTTCGAGGTGCATCTGGATCGCGTTGACCAGCTCCTGGGTGCCGTCGTGGCTCAGCGCGGAGATCTCGAACACGGGACCCTTCCAGCCAAACTTCTTGACGAAATCCTTGACGGTCTTCTTGCGGTCCTCTTCCGGCACCATATCGAGCTTGTTGAGCACCAGCCAGCGCGGTTTGTCGACCAGCGACTCGTCGTACTTTTTCAGCTCGTTGACCAGGGCCTTGGCTTCCTTGACCGGATCGACGTTGGTCTCGAACGGCGCCAGGTCGACGATGTGCAGCAGCAGGCCGGTGCGCTGCAGGTGGCGCAGGAACTGGTGTCCCAGGCCGGCGCCCTCGGAAGCGCCTTCGATCAAGCCGGGAATATCGGCGATCACAAAGCTCTTCTCGTGCGAGACGCGGACCACGCCCAGGTTCGGGTGCAGGGTGGTGAACGGGTAGTCGGCGATCTTCGGGCGCGCGTTCGACACGGCGGAGATAAAGGTCGACTTGCCGGCGTTCGGCATGCCCAGCAGGCCGACGTCGGCCAGCACCTTCAGTTCCAGGCGGATTTCGCGGCGTTCGCCTTCCTTGCCCTCGGTCTTTTGACGCGGCGCGCGGTTGGTCGAGGTCTTGAAGTGGATGTTGCCCCAGCCACCCTCGCCGCCCTTGGCCAGCAGTTCCATCTGGCCGTGTTCGGTCAGATCGGCCAGGATTTCGCCGGAGGCGTCGTCGATGATCAGCGTGCCGACCGGCATGCGCAGGTGGATGTCGTCGGCGCCCTTGCCGTAGCAATCGGCGCCACGGCCCGGCTCGCCGTCCTTGCCGCGGTGCATCTTGGAGAAGCGGAAATCGACCAAGGTGTTGATGTTACGGTCCGCTACGGCCCAGATCGAGCCACCCTTGCCGCCGTCGCCGCCGTCAGGGCCGCCGAACGGGCGGAATTTTTCACGGCAAAACGAGGCACAACCATTGCCACCGTCACCACCGATCACTTCAATTTTTGCTTCGTCGATAAACTTCATGATGTACCGCCATAAAACTAAAAAGGCTCCACCGTGGGCAGAGCCTTTCGATTGAAGGCTCGCGCCTTACAAAGGGGACGGCCGGGCGCGGGCGCCCGGCCGTGAGCGTGATTTACGCTGGTACCGCAGCTGCTGGAGCGTTTGGAACGACGGTCACGAATTGCTTCGAACCTTCGCCCTTGACAACGAACTTGACCTTGCCGTCCACCAGGGCGAACAGCGTGTGGTCTTTGCCCATGCCGACACCTTCACCAGCGCGCACCGGGGTGCCGCGTTGACGAATGATGATGCCGCCAGCATTGATCGATTGACCGCCGTAGACTTTTACGCCCAGACGCTTTGACTCTGAGTCACGACCGTTACGCGTTGTGCCGCCGCCTTTTTTGTGTGCCATTTAAGACTCCTTGGATACTAATTCTCGGGCAAACGGAATTAACCGTTGATCGATACGATTTGGATTTCGGTGTAATTTTGGCGATGGCCTTGATGCTTCTGGTAGTGCTTACGACGACGCATCTTGAAAATCTTCACTTTATCGTGACGACCGTGTGCCACAACAGTAACCAGTACCTTTGCACCCTCAACCAGGGGAGCACCAAACTTGATGCTTTCGCCTTCGCCAACGGCGAGGACCTGATCGATGGTGAGTTCGGAACCAATGTCTGCCGGTATCTGTTCTACTTTAAGTTTTTCGCCAGCGACAACTTTGTATTGTTTGCCACCGGTTTTTATGACCGCGTACATGATTTGAAACCTCATCA
>JBDSKP010000031.1:0-3873 GCA_039916925.1 Duganella sp. | reverse complement strand
TACGTTCATGCGCGCGATGCCGTTCGGGCCGGCGCCCATGCCACGCGGCCCGAACGGCGCCGCTATCTTCACGCCCGGCGCCAGATGCCTGGCCGCCTCGCCCGGTCCGGTGCGGAAGTAGGCCCATTCCTCGTCGGCGTCCAGCGCCATATCGCCGCCGGCTTCCAGTTCCGGCGCGGTGGTGCCGCAGATCCGCTGGTAGGCGTCGGCCGGTTTGAGCTTGCCGGCCTTGCTATCGGCCAGCAGCGTCGCCAGATCCACTTCGACGATCTGCAAGCGCTTCGCGTCGCCGTCCTTGCGCATGAAATAGAGCTTCATCGATTTGCGCGCCAGATTAAGCATGCCGACGTAGCCGCCCTCGGTGACTTGAACCAGGTCCCCGGTCTCTTCGTTGACGGCCATGGCCTCCCCCTTGACGCGCGCTGAGCGGAACACCAGCCACTGGCCGTCCGAGGTCCATTGAGGATGGGTGGGGTAGATCTTGGAATCGCCGTGCGGTGTACTGGTCAGGAAGGTGAGCATGATGCCGGTGACCGGGTCCTTGACGACCTTGCGCTCTGACGGAAAACGTGTCCCGATCTGCGCATGCGCGCCGCTGGAGAGGATCAGGGCCGCGCAAATCAGGATCTTGGTAATCATCGATAGCTCAAAACGGGTTGAAAGGTTACGATTGTCTGCTCATACCAGTGCGGACATTGCTCATTTTTCTGATTCTTTAGGCGCAAAGCACAAGGCCCGAAAAATCCTCGCATAGAATTGGCGCCATGAACAGATACCTCGCTTTCATCCTTAAACTGTGCTGCGCCGCAGCAGTCTTGGCCTCCTCGGCGGCCTGCGCGCAGACCCCGCCGCCGGCGGTCAATACCGATCCGCGCAACGCGCAGGTGGTGCTGCCGGAACCGGCCAATCCCGGCCTGCCTTCGCTGATATTGATCGGTGATTCGACGGTCCGCAACGGCAAGGACGATGGCCAGGGCAAAGGCGCCGCAGGCCAATGGGGATGGGGCAATCCGCTGGCGGCGATGTTCGATCCGGCCAAGATCAACGTCGTCAATCGCGCCATCGGTGGCCTCAGCAGCCGCACCTACCTGACCACCAAACACTGGCAACGCACCCTCGCTTTCGTCAAGGCGGGTGACGTGGTGTTGATCCAGTTCGGCCACAATGACGCCGGGCCGGTCAACGACAACGTCCGCGCGCGCGGCACCATCAAGGGCATCGGCGACGAGGTCGAGGAGATCGACAATCTAATGACCAACGAGCGCGAAGTGGTGCACAGCTACGGCTGGTATTTGCGCGCCTTCGTCGCCGATATCAAGGCGCGCGGCGCCACCGCAGTCATCTGCTCGCCGATACCTCGAAAGAGCTGGGGCGAGGACGGCAAGATCCGGCGTAGCCAGAATGAATACGCAGGATGGGCTGAGCAGGTGGCGCGCCAGCAGAAGGTCGGCTTCATCGATTTGAACGGAATGATCGCGCGCCAGTACGACACCATGGGGCGGGACGCCGTGATGAGCTTGTTCCCGCTGGTGACGCCGGACGAGAACACCCACACCAACCTGGCCGGCGCCGAGTTGAACGCCCGCGCCGTGTTGGCCGGGCTCAAAGCGCTGCGCACGCCGGTCGTCATGACCGCGCTGAACGCTGCCGGCATGGCCGTTCCCGCCGCCGAGGATGATCGTCCGGTGGTCGACGCCAGCAAGATCGCCGGAGAAAAGCCGCGCGATCCATCGCTGCCCAGCCTTGTCCTGGTTGGCGATTCGACCGTCAAAAGCGGCGGTGCCAACGGTGCGATCGGCTGGGGCGAGCGCATTGCGCCATTTTTAAATACCGATAAGATCAACGTCGTCAATCACGCGATCGGTGGCCGCAGCAGCCGCACTTTCTTCACCGAGGGCAGGTGGGACAAGGTGCTGGAGCAGCTGAAGGCCGGCGATATCGTCGCGATCCAGTTCGGCCACAACGACGGCGCCCGCATCGGTGAACCGGCCGGAAAAAATCGCGGTTCCGTGCCCGGCATTGGTCCGGAGACGGTCGAGGATACACGGCCGGACGGCGTCAAGGAGCAGGTGCACACCTTCGGCTGGTATATGGCGCGCTACGTCGCCGACGCGAAGGCCAAAGGCGCGACCGTCATCCTGCTGTCGCCCGTGCCGCACCGCGACGTGTGGGAGCAGGGCCGCGACTTCGCCAACTATGCGCAGTGGGATGAGGAAGTGGCGCGAAAAAGCGGCGCGCTGTTCGCCGACCTGACGCTGATCGTCAGCGACGCTTACCGCAAAGCCGGCGCCGCGACCGTCAACGGGTATTTTTCCGACGCCCGCACGCATACCAACGAGGCCGGCGCGCAGTTCAATGCGGCGCGCGTGGTCGATGCCTTCAGAACCTTGCCAGGCGATCCGCTGGCGGTTTATCTAAAACACTAACAACAACGAGACACAATACATGAAAGTCATGCTTCCGCTGAAAAAGACCGCCATCGCCGTCGCGCTGCTGCCGTTGGCATGCCAGGCCTGGGCCGAGACCAAGCCCGCCAACGACATGACCGCGCCGCTGCACCTGATGAAGGCGGACTATCCCACGCCCTATGGCAATCCATCGATCGACGATGTGTCCAAGGTGCTGGACAGGGTTTTCACCTATCTGGACGCGGCCACGCCGGCGCAGGCGATCAACGCCAAGACCAGGAAAGAGGTAACCAATTTCAGCCAGATCGATGACGACACCATGTTCGCTCCTGGTGATTTTCGCTTGACCAGCTACGAGTGGGGCGTGACGTACGCCGGCATGCTGGCGGCGGGCGGCGCCACCGGCGACAAGCGTTACAAGGATTATGTGAACAAGCGTCTGACGCTGCTGGCCAATATGGCGCCGGCGACGCTGGCGCGCATGAAGTCCAACCCGCAAAGCAAGTCGCCGGTGCGCGGCATGCTGGAGCCGCACGCGCTGGACGACATTGGCGCCGTATGTGCCGCCGTCGTCAAGGCCAAGCGGGAGGGGTTGCAGGCGGACGTCAAGCCGCTGCTCGATAGTTGCGTCACCTTCATCCGCACCAAGGAACATCGGTTGAGCGACGGGACCCTGGCGCGCGTGCGTCCGCAGGTCGATACGCTGTGGCTGGACGATCTGTTCATGGCCGTGCCGGCGCTGGCGCAACTGGGCAAGCTGACCGGCGACGCCAGCTACTTTGACGATGCGGTCAAACAGGTGGAGCAGTTCTCGAAGCGGATGTTCAATGAGCGCAAGGGCATCTACATGCATGGCTGGGTACAGGGCATGGATGCGCATCCGGAGTTCCATTGGGCGCGCGCGAACGGCTGGGCGGTGATGACCATGGTGGAGTTGCTCGATGTGCTGCCGAAGGATCATCCGGGATATCCGATGGTGCTCAAGCAGCTGCGCGCGCACGTCAAGGGGTTGGCGTCGTATCAGGACGGCACTGGTTTGTGGCACCAGCTGTTGGACCGTAACGATACCTATCTGGAGACGTCGGCGACGGCGATCTATGCGTATTCGATGGCGCGCGCGATCAACAAGGGCTATATCGACAAGATGGCGTATGCGCCGGCCGTTATGCTGGCCTGGAACGCGGTGGCGACCAAGGTCAATGCGAAGGGACAGGTTGAAGGGGTTTGCGTTGGAACGGGAATGGGATTCGATCCGGCTTTTTACGCGTATCGTCCGGTGAACGTGTACGCGGCGCATGGATACGGGCCGGTGCTGTTGGCGGGCGCGGAGATCATCACCATGCTGAAGACGAACAAGTTCGAGATTAACGATAGTTCGTTGCAGCTGTCGGTGAAATAACCCGGTGCATGCGCCGTTTGCGGCGCGTGCATGGCGGATTACGCTTCGCTAATCCGCCCTACGTGG
>JBDSKP010000030.1:0-2267 GCA_039916925.1 Duganella sp. | reverse complement strand
GAGCGTGTTCATTACCGGTGGCGGCACCGGCATCGGCGAGGCGATGGTGATCTCGTTCGCCGAGCAGGGCGCAAAAGTCGCCTTCGTCGACATCGCCCGCGACGCCAGCCTGGAGCTGGTTCGCCGCGTTAAGGAAGCCGGCTATCCCGAACCGTTGTTCCGGGTCTGCGACATCACCGACATCCCCGCCTTGCAGGCGACGATGGCCGAAATGGTCGGCATCATCGGCGACTTCGATATCCTCGTCAACAACGCCGCCAACGACCAGCGCCACGAAACCAAGGACGTCACCGTCGACTACTGGAACGAGCGCATCGCGATCAACCAGCGTCCTATGTTCTTCACCTGCCAGGCGGTCTTCGACGGCATGAAGGAAAAGGGCGCCGGCTCGATCATCAACGTCGGCTCGATCTCCTGGCAAGTCAAGAACGCCGGCTATCCGGTGTACGCCACCTCCAAGGCGGCCACGCACGGCCTGACCCGTGGCCTGGCGCGCGAGTTCGGCGCCCACGGCATCCGCGTCAACACCGTCACGCCGGGCTGGGTGATGACCCAGCGCCAGATCGACCTGTGGCTCGACGAGGCGGGCGAGCAGGATATCAAGCGCAACCAGTGCTTGCCTACGAAGCTGATGCCCCAGCATATCGCCTCGATGATCCTGTTCCTGGCCGCCGACGACGGCGCCATGTGCACCGCCCAGGAATTCATCGTCGACGGAGGCTGGGTATAAGTCGGTTGTAACGCACCAGGTAGCACGAGTAACACCAAGCCGCATGGCGGCTTGGTGATAACGATAAAACAGTAATCAGGAGATTAAAAAAAATGAATCACATCAAACGTGGCGTTCTCACTTTGTGCCTGCTCGCTTCGGGCGCCGTCCTCGCCGCTCCTGTCGGCGTGACGATCGACACCACCAAGCCTGGTCCGGTCATCAACAAAAACATCTACGGCCAGTTCGCCGAACACCTGGGCACCGGTATCTATGAAGGTATCTGGGTCGGTCCAAAATCGAAGATCCCGAACACCAACGGCTGGCGTAACGACGTCGTCGGCGCCCTGAAGGCCATGCACGTGCCGCTGGTGCGTTGGCCCGGCGGCTGCTTCGCCGATGAATACCACTGGCGCGACGGCATCGGCGCGCGCGAGAAGCGTCCGGTCAAGGTCAACACCAACTGGGGCGGCGTGGAGGAATCGAACGCCGTCGGCACGCACGAGTTTTTCGAACTGGCCGAGCAGCTTGGCGCTGAGACCTATGTCAACGGCAATCTGGGCACCGGCAGCGCGCAAGAAATGTCGGAGTGGGTCGAGTACATGACCTCCGACAGCAAATCGACGCTGGCGCAACTGCGCCGCAAAAATGGCCGCGACAAGCCGTTCAAGGTCAACTACTTCGCCATCGGGAACGAGGCCTGGGGCTGCGGCGGCAACATGTCGCCGCAACACTACTCCGACATGTACAAGAACGTCGAGACCTTCCTGCGCGCGCCGCCGCAGTACCGCCCGCAGATCATCGCCAGCGGCGGCAACGACAACGATCTGTCCTGGACCGAAACCCTGAGCAAAGAGCTCAAGAAGCAGGCTTACGGCATCAGCTTCCACTACTACACCATTCCGACCGGCCAGTGGGAAGTGAAGGGCGCGGCAACGGCATTCAAGGAAGACCAGTGGTTCTCGACGCTGTCCAACACGATGAAGATGGATGGCTTCATCAAGACCAACACGGCGATCATGGACAAGCACGACCCGGAGAAGAAACTGGGCTTCCTGGTCGACGAGTGGGGCACCTGGTACGACGTCGAGAAGGGCACCAACGCCGGCTTCCTGTTCCAGCAAAACACGCTGCGCGACGCGGTGGTGGCGGCGCTTAACTTCAACATCTTCCACGACCACGCCGACCGTGTGCGCATGACGAACATCGCGCAGATGGTCAACGTGCTGCAGGCGATGATCATCACCGACAAGGACAAGATGGTGCTGACGCCGACGTACCACGCGTTCCAGATGTACGTGCCGTTCCAGGACGCGACCTCGCTGCCGCTGAAGCTGACCAACAACCCGAAGTACTCGTACAACGGCAACAGCATTCCGGAGATCAGCGCCTCGGCCGCGCGCGCCAAGGACGGCAAGTTGTATCTGGCGCTGGTCAACACCAACCCGACCAAGGAAGCGGAGATCGCCGTGGACGTGCCGGGCCAGGCCATCAAATCGGTCAACGGCCGCGTTCTGACTTCGGCCGCGATGGATGCGCATAACACCTTCCAGTCGCC
>JBDSKP010000029.1:0-5864 GCA_039916925.1 Duganella sp. | reverse complement strand
CACGGTCGAACGCCAGCGGCGCGCCGTCGGCGGCTGGGATGCCCCCACCGGCGAGCTCTACCAAGCGCTGGTGGCGCCGACGACGGCGCTGGCGCGCAGAAAACATCAAAAACCGTCCTGAAGTGGGGCGCGGTGCGCGCTTCGGCACTTATCTCCTTGCAAATTACTACATTACAACTATATTTTAGACATGGTTACCCGCCGTCCAGCCCGTCCGTGGCCGGGCGTTGCAGTTTTATTGGTACGAATTCACAAATAAGTGGCGGGATTTGTCGACAAACCCGGCAATTCGCAATAAGCTTGATTCTCAGAATGTTTTCTTTGAGAATCAAGAAGTACACAATACAACACGTCAGCAAGACTGCAGCCGGCGCCAATTGGATAGGGGTAAGAACATGTTATTTTTGAAGAGCACGACCGTCACGAAGGCGCCAGGCATTTACGACGTCGATATCGCCGCCAAGCCGCCCGGCAAGACCTTCGGCGTTTTCATGGCCACCGATCCGGACCATCCGCCGACCGAAGTGCTGGCCGCGTTGGCCGCGCTGGGCTTCAAGAACACCTACAGCGGCGGCTACACCCACAAGGACCGCGGCAAGGTGCTGGACCTGCACTTCCAGAAGGACGGCACCGACCTGTTCCAGGGCTGGAAGGCCGAGGAGATGGAAGCGAACATGGCCGCCATCACCTCGCTGTTCAGCGGCATCGGCATCACCATCACGCCGCGCGTGATGACCCTGGCCGAAGCGTACGCCTGAACGCCGCCGCGTGGCGTCAAGCCACCACTTCGATGTGATACAAGGCCCACGGGCAGGAGCCGAACCGCTCGGGTAGCGGCTTGCCTGCCATGTCGGGCACCTTGTCGGCGTCGTAGATCGCCCATAGCGGACCGAGCCCGCCCAGCGCCATCGCCGTCCCGTCCAGATGGGTGGCGACGATGTAGCGCTGCGCGCGCGCCTGCGCCACCGTGACGGCGGCCGCGTAGCCATCCACCGCCCGCAGCACCAGTTTGCCGTTGTCGCCGGGCGCGCCGCCGGCCGCCTTGACCACGTCCAGCAGCAGCGGCCCGCTCAGCGTATGGACCTTGGCGTCGTATTCCAAGGTCGGCTTGATGGTGACGGCGGGCAGCGCGGCCAGCGCGGCGAAGGTGAACGCGTGCGCCTTGTCGAAACTAAGCTTTTGCTTGAACATCATCTGGTCGCGCACCGGATCGAACTTGCCCCGGTTGGGCTTGCCGATGGCGCCGGTGACGGTCAGCAGGGCGGGGCCGGCGGCGGGGGAGGCGGCAGCGGCCGGCAAGGTCGCTGCCAAGCCGCCGGCGGCGACGGTGCCCAGGAACTGGCGTTTTTTCATATGGTATCCCCTACTGTTGGGCCATTCGGGCCATGATGCGATCAAAGATGGACTGCCGTTGCAGGGCGTCTTCGAGCCTGTTGAGCGAGGCGACGGCGTCGTCCGCCTCGGCGTTCAGCTCAAGGGCCGCCTCGTCAAACGCCGTCCAGATCGGCCGCAGCTTGTCGACCAGTTGCCTGCCCGCAGCGGTGAGCATAATTTTCTTCTTGCGTGCGTCCCCCGGGTCGGATTCCGATGTCACGATCCCGGCTTTCTCAAGCGATTGCCGGGTCTGGCTCACGGAAACATGGGTGATTTTCAGCGTCGCCGCCAGTTCCCCCACGCTGGCGGAGCCCTTGATCGCCAGTTGGTTCAATACGCCAAACCAGCGTTGCTCGAACGCGATCCCCAAGCTGGCGTACACCCGCACCGAGTCGCCATCGAGGTTCTCCGACAAACGCCGCAGTCTGGCGCCGATGGCCGCGCCACCGGCGCTACGCGAATAATCATCCATGGCCAAATTTCTTTTAAGTTGACTTATGTGTAGGTGCCTACGCATAATAACATGTAGGTTCCAGTTTGCCACCACTTCCACGGGAAGAGAGAAAAACATGCCGATCGATGCCCCGAAGCCAGTATTGCCGATATCGCGGCACCAAGACGGTCACCGCGACCATGATCATGCGCTTGGCGGAGCGGGGCAAGCTTGCACTGGATGAGTCGATCTCCGGCTATCTGGATTTCGCCGTCGCCAATCCGAACTATCGCGACACGGCCATCACGTTCTGGCAACTGCTCACGCACACGTCGAGCATTTCCGATGCGCGGTATTACGAGATCGATTTTCGGCGGCATGGGCGCGATGCCGATCAAGCGCTATCCGACTTCCTCAAGCAATATCTCACTGCTGAGGGGATGAATTACTCGGACGCGAAATGTTTCTCGGCCTCGCCCCCCGGCGCGGTCTGGGATTACTGTAATGTGGGTTACGCCTTGCTGGGCCATCTCGCCGGCCGCATCGGCGGTGCGGACATGCGCGAACAAACGCGCAGGGATATTTTTGCCCCGCTCGCCATGGATCACACCAGTTGGACCATCAAAGACGTCCCCGAGCCGTACCGCGCCGTGGGGTATGATCTGGTGGATGGGGCGCTGGTGGCGGTCGAACCTGTCGGCTTTCCGGATTGGCCGGTCGGCATGTTGCGGTCATCGATAAGCGATTTCATGAAGTTCGTCGCCGCGTCGGCAAACGCCGGCAAAGCGGGCGGCACCGAGGTGTTGGGCGCGGCCGCCATGGCGCGGATGTTGGAGATGCGGACGCCGGCCGGGTTGCCCGCGTGGCTAAGCGGCCAGGGTCTCGGCTGGATGGAATCCACATTGGGCGGGCAGGCGCGGCCCAATCATTGGGGAGGCGACCCGGGTGTCTTTACCGCCGTCTATCTGGCGCCGGCCACGCGCAGTGGCGTGGCGATCTTCACCAACGTCAGCGTGTCGACGGAAAATAAAACCGCCATCAAGAATATCGCCGATCGTCTTTTGCAGTCGGCCTCGTTTTAAGCGGGCGCCTGCGTCCGCCCCCTGGTCATTCTCAATTTTTTATCTCAACCCTTACCGCGCATGGACCTGTTCGCCGACGACGCCGCCCTGACACCGATCCCCATCGACGATGGCGAACTGTGGTTTCAGCAACGGCTGGCGCTGGATTGGCCGCCGGAAGAGGTCATGCGGCGTTTGCTCGACGAGACCGACTGGCGCCACGAACAGGTGCAAGTCTGGGGCAAGCTCCATATGCAGCCGCGCCTGACGGCCTGGCATGGCGAGGCGAGCTACCGCTATTCCGGCAAGACCTTCCACCCGCTGCCGTTCACGCCGCTGCAACTGCACATCAAACAGGCGGTCGAGCGCGCCACCGGCCGGCGCTTTAACAGCGTGCTGCTGAACTATTATCGGGACGAGCGCGACAGCATGGGCTTCCACGCCGACGACGAGCGCGAGTTGGGACCGGAGCCGGCAGTCGCCTCGGTCAGCTTCGGCGCGCCGCGCACCTTCATCCTCAAGCACCGGCGCCTGCCGAAGACGGTCAAGCTGGCGCTGGGCGACGGCTGCCTGCTGCTGATGGCCGGCACGTTGCAGCAACATTGGCTACACGGCATCAACAAGGAGCGCACTCCGCGCGGGCCGCGCATCAATCTGACCTTCCGGATGATCGCCTGAGCGGCGGCCATATCCGGGTACGGCCGGGCTTGGCGCAAGGCGCCGCAGCCGCATTCTTGAAATCCTTAAGCCTCGCTTAAGTTTGGCGAATTCTGAATTATACCATGAAACATATGGCTTACACTTGGTCACACTTATTACTAATTCGGTCGTGACGTGTGATGGTCGGAGTGCTATCTTGAACCCATCGCAATTCAAAGAACTGCGATCCCAAGCAATACCACTTCCAATCATTTTGCTGAAAGATCAAAATCATGAAAAAAATTCTGTTCGCATTAGTCGCTTCCGCCACCGCCCTGAGCGCCACCTCCGCCTTCGCCGACGACGCGGGCACCGGTTACATCGGTGCCGGCGTGGTGGGCAGCCGTTACGAGTTCAACGCTCCCGGCGCCCTGAGCGGCGACAACCACAGCGGCTACAAGGCCGGCGGCAAGGTCTACGGCGGTTACAACATCGACCAGACCTGGGCGGTGGAAGCGGGCTATACCGACTTCGGTAAAAAATCGTACAACTACACGGCCAACGGCCTGCCCGGCGGTGTGCGCACCGACGCGCACTCCTACTACCTGGCCGGCAAGGGCACGTGGCCTGTGAACCAGCAAATCGCGCTGTTCGGCAAGTTGGGCGTTGCCCGCAACAGCAACGAGGTGACCTCCACCGGCATCTCGTCGCTCAACGGCGACAAGGACAAGACCGCGCTGTACGCGTCGGTCGGCGCCGAGTACGCGATCAACAAGAACGTCAAGGTCTCGCTGGAGTATGAAAACTACGGCAAGAACGACATCGATACCGGTCGCAAGAGCGGTGCCGTGACGGCGGGCCTGCGTTACGCGTTCTAAGCGATAGCAATGAAAAAAAAGGCCACCGCGACGTGGCCTTTTTTTCATTGTGCGCCCGCTGCGGGATGGTTAGCGGAGCCTGTTGATCGTCCTGCGCGGCGCTTCGTCGGCTTCCTGCTCGGACAAAGCGCGGCGCCGGGCGAAGATGTTCGCCATTTCCGCCATGTGCTCGGTTCCCCAGGTGCACAGCGGGACGATCGCCTCGGCCAGGCTGCGGCCGAGCGGCGTCAGCGAGTAGTCGACGCGCGGCGGCACCTCCTGGTAGTCGGTCCGCGCCAGCACGTGATCAGCCTCCAAATCCTTCAATTGCTGGATCAGCACCTTGTCGCTGACGCCCTCGGTTAAGCGCTTGAGCTCGCCGTAGCGCTTGGGGCCGTCGCGCAGGAAAAACAGGATCAGCGGTTTCCACTTTCCCGAAATGATACGCAGCGTGGCGTCGAGCCCGCAGGAAAAGCCGCCGGTGCCGCAGGTTTCATGTGTCGTCATCATTTTCCCCAGGGGTACTTACCTAAAAGTGCATACTTGTCCTTAGGTTAGCAGCTCGTTATATTGGCCGTCAAGCAAGCAATCCCTGCTTCCTTGACCCTGCAACGAAAAGGACACCTGTCATGACCAGACTGAATGGAAAAACCGCCGTGATCACCGGCGGCGCCACCGGCATCGGCCGCGCCGCGGCGAAACGCTTCATCGAGGAGGGCGCCTTCGTCTTCATCTATGGCCGCCGCCAGGACGCGCTCGACGCCGCCGTCGCCGAGCTCGGCCCCAACGCCCGCGCGGTCAAGGGCTCGGTCTCCGACGAGGCCGACCTCGACCGGCTGTACGCGGCGGTAAAGGCCGAGCGCGGCACCGTCGACATCGTCTTCGCCAACGCCGGCGCGGGCAGCCAGGGCCGGCTCGGCGAGATCACCGCCGCCCACATTGACGAAACCTTCGACACCAATGTGAAGGGGACGATTTTCACGGTCCAGAAGGCGTTGCCGTTGATGGGCCGGGGCGGTTCGATCATCCTGACCGGCTCGAGCGCCGGCACCACGGGCGCCCCGACCATGAGCGCCTACAGCGCCAGCAAGGCGGCCGTGCGCAACCTCGCGCGCACCTGGGCGGAAGACTTGAAGGGCACCGGCATCCGCGTCAACGTGCTCTCGCCCGGGGCGACCGCGACCGAACTGGCGAAGGCCGCGCTGGGGGAGGAGGGGCAGAAGGTCTACGCCGCGATGACGCCGCTGCAGCGCATGGCCGATCCGGCCGAGATCGGGGCGGCCGCCGCCTTCCTGGCGTCGCCGGACAGCAGCTTCATGACCGCCAGCGAGCTCGCCGTCGACGGCGGCCTGGCGCAACTCTGACCCGCCACGCCGCACACCAAAGGAGAAATCTATGAGTTACGCAATTATTGGCTTTGGCAACGTCGGCCAGGCGCTGGCCAAGGCGTTCGCCCGCAGCGGCATCGACATATCCGTCGCGACCACGCGCGACCCGGCC
>JBDSKP010000028.1:0-13318 GCA_039916925.1 Duganella sp. | reverse complement strand
CCGGATGGTTGGCGTAGTGCGCGTGCAGAAGCGCCAGGCCCAGCACCACCATCAACGGCACCGTCAACATGCCGGCCAGCGCCGTCATGGCGCCGCGCAGGCCGTAGTAGCGGCCGCCGATCATTAGCGCCAGGTTGACCACGTTTGGCCCGGGCATGATCTGGGCGACCGCCCAGTCTTCGATAAACTCCTCTTGCGTCAGCCAGCGCTTGCGCTCGACCATTTCGCGCTGCACGACGGCGAGCACGCCGCCGAAGCCTTGCAAGGCCAAAATGGTGAACGAGAGGAATAAATCAAACAGCGAAGTGGGGCGGGGGCGCGGCGTCTCTGGGGTCATTCGTTCATTATCGCCTCGGTTATTGCCCCGTGTCTATTGCGCTCAGTACAGGCAATATTTTAATTCTGAAATGATAGGAGCCTGACATTGACTTTGGCTCGGGGTCGCTCATACTCCCGTTGCACGTCTTTGATCGGGATCAAATATCCCTTAACCTCTCGCTAAGGATCATGATGAACGCCTTGCTAGCCCACCGCCTGGAATCCGTCCCCCAGACCGATCGCCAACAGCAAAGACACGACGAGCAGTGCAGCGCTGTCGTCGACCGCGGCATTATCGTGCAATCGTGCTTCAATACGATTTGCGCCATCGAATACATGAAATCCCATAACGTGGCGCCGGAAGTGATCGAGCGCGTGTTACTGAATCCTCAACAGCGTCGCCAAGGGTAGCACTGAGCGGCCGATGAAAGTGGTCCCCGTTTAGTTATGCACACATCATGTTGATAAGAATTTTTTTTAAGGAATTTAGTTTAACAATCGATGTGGCGGCAAGTCGTTGATTTCTAAGGGGTTTAATTTTGCCTTTTGGATGGGCAGTTTGTAGAAAACCGCGTCGTTACAGGCTCGCCGCGTTGTCAATGGGGTGTTGTCCACATAGATATCCACAGAGGCTGTGGATATCCAAAAAACTGCTTAACAATCCGTAACTTAGGCTAATTTTTTGAGCGTTTGCAAAACGCTGGCCAGGACAATGTATGGCGTGGCCGGTTCCTCGAGGGCGCTGACGGTCACCCGCAGACGCAATTCCTGGCCGTCGCGGCGCCAGGCGGTGACGACGTCGCTCCAGCTTTCGCCGTCCTTGACGGCTTGCAGCGCGTCGGCCAGTTGATCCTGCGGGTAGGGAGGCGGATGCAGCTGGCGCAGGTCGGCGCCGATCAATTCGTCGCGGCCGAACTGGAATACGCTGCAGAACTTCTCGTTGACCGAGGCGATTTTTCCGCGCCGGTTCAAGGTGACGATGAGGGCGTGCTGGTCGACCGCGCCCAGCACGCGCCGCGCATGATCGAGTTCGGCCTGCAACGTCACCGTCTGCCGGTGCGCTTCTTCCAAACCATGGTAGGCGCGCAGCGATGAGATGACGGTCGTGAACAGCTTGCGCGTGGTCAGGTCCGTCTTGCACCAGAAATCATTGATGTCATAGTCGAGGATGATGCTGTGTTCCAGCGCCTGTCCCGGCTGGCCGGTGCGCAGCACGATGCGCACCAATCGGTTGTGCAGCGTATCGCGGATCTGGCGCGCGACGTTGAGCCCGGCGTCGCTGGTCTCCATGATGACGTCCAGCAGCACCAACGCGATGTCCGGCGTGTTGCGCAAGGTGTTCAGCGCTTCCTCGCCGCTGTAGGCATGGAGGAAGCTGAGCCGTCTACCCAGAAAACACACATTGCTGAGCGAAAACTTGGTGACCACGTGGACATCGACGTCGTCATCCACGATGAGCACCCGCCACGGCGGCGGCGCCGTCGACGCTCCCGCCTGCGGTGCGCCGAGTGGTGCGAGCTCGTCTTCTATCATCCAATCCGTGTCATCGTCATTCTGGTTCATGCATCAATCCCGAGGCGAGTCTAAGAAGGCCATGCGTACCTCCAGAGTCACACTATTCCTCACACGTACTTTTGTCAAAGGATTCCCCTGCGCGGGGTGACATAGTTGTCTCGGTTTCTACTTATGCACAGAAAAATATTTTTAAAGCGACTTCAAAAGACTTGGAGACTTAATTTATAGATGTTGTAAGTGATTGATTTTATTGGGTAAAAAATATGCCTGCGGATTGGGCATTTTGTTAAAACCCCCGCCGTTACAGGGGTTCTCGGCTGTCAAGAGGGAGTTATTCACAACCTTATCCACAGTTGATGTGGATATCTGCGAAATCCGCTTTAAATACGGTGGCTTACCGGGGATTGTTGAGAAACAGTGTAGGCCGCGCCCATCAGCACCGCCCACACCAGCAGCGCATGCAGGGCCAACGCGCCGCCGACCAGCGGATCGGCGTTGCCGTCGGCCAAGGTCAGGTAGGCCAGCAGGGCGATCGCCGGCGGCGTGCTGTAGGTTCATGATCATCTGCGTTTGACTGGTGGAGTTGTCAGAGTACCCGATGCCGGTATATTGGTAAAATTTATTGTTTCTATTGTTTCGATAGACTTTGTATTTGAATGACCAATAAGGGGGCCGCCCGGGTGACGTCCGGGAAAATCGCCTATGATGATGGGTTGGTAATTTTTCTCTCCGTATATGAATTTGATCCTGTCCGCGGCACGTTGGCTGGCGGTACTGTTGGTTTTCGCCTCGCCCGCCGTGCTGGCGCTGGACGGCACAACTCCCCTCGGCGAGTTGCACCACGATATATGGACCGGCAAGGATGGGGCGCCGGGCCAGGTGTCGTCGATGGCGCAGACCGCCGACGGCTGGCTGTGGATCGGCAGTGTGGACGGCTTCTACCGCTTCGACGGCATGCGCTTCCGCCGGTTCGAGGCGTTGAACGGCGAGACCGCGCCCAAGCGCCCGGTCACGGCGCTGACAGCGCTGCGCAACGGCGATTTGCTGATCGGATATCTGTTTGGCGGGCTCAGCCATCTGCACGACGGCCACATCATCCATTACCCGGCGACCGTGGGCGGTGCGCCGATCTCGCCGGTGTCGAGCGCGACGACCGATGACGGCGGCCGGCTGTGGGTCGCGACCACCAGCGCGCTGCTGCAGCTGCGCGACGGCGCCTGGCACAATGCCGGCGCCGAGCTGGGCTTGCCCGCAGGCGAGGTCTCGAACGTGGTGGCCGACCAGTACGGCCAGATCTGGATCGCCGTCGGCCAGGCTGTGTATGTGCTGCCGGCCGGCGGTAAGCGTTTCCGGGAAGTGCAGCGGCAAAATGTGCATACGGTCAATCTGATCGAGTCGCCCGACGGGCGGCTGTGGCAAGACCTGCACGACCGGCTGATTCCGGTTCCTCCGCAGCACCAGGGCCCGCTCAAGCCGCGTCCGGCGTGGCTGGCGCGGTCGCAGGGCCAGGAAAACGGCCTGTTCGACCGCGACGGCAATTTTTGGTCGCTGGCCTGTCCGATCGGTGTTTGCCGGGCCGCGGGGGTGGGCGCCATGCCCAGCCGCGAGATGGCGCCCAACGCCGGACCGCGCGACCGGCTCGACCAGCCCTGGCAGCTCAGCAGCCAGACCGGCAACATCCTGTTCGAGGACCGCGACGGCAGTATCTGGATCGGCACCCAGGCCGGTGTGGAAAGATTCCGCCACAACCGGCTGGCGCCGGTCAAGCTGGCGGGCGGCGAACGGGCCTTCAATTTCGCGCGCGACGAGTCCGGCCATGTGCTGGCGTTGGCGTTGCCGTCCGGGCAGGTGTGGCGCCTGCGGGCCGACGGCGCCCGGCCCATCGATGAACACTACGCGCCAAGCAACACCGGCGCGATCGGCAACGCCGCCGACGGCGCCTTGCTGTTGGCCCGCGACGACGCGATCGAACGGCGCTACCCTGACCGCTCCGAGCGTATCGCCTATCCGCCCGCGCCCGGCGGCCGATCCGCCCCCGTGAAAGTGACACGCGTGTTCGACGACGGCGTCGGCTTGTGGGTGTCGATCGCGCGGCGCGCGGCCTTCCGGCTGGTCGACGGAGTCTGGACCACCCAGGCCGATCTGGGCTTGCCGCCGGGGGCGTTCGTGGGTCGGGCGGGCGTTCGCAAGGGCTCGCTGTGGCTCGGCTTCAATGATGGACTGATCGTGTATTTCGATAATGGCCGTATCAAGCGCTACCGGTCGCCTCCGGAGCATGACGTCGGTCCCGTCACCCACCTGCATGTCGCCGGCGACGCGGTGGTGGTCGGCGGCATCGGCGGCATGGCGGTGTTGCGCGACGGCGCCTTCCACCGCCTCGTCGCCGACGATCCCGACGTGCTGGCCGGCGTCTCGGGCACGCTCGTCGGCGCCGACGGCGATCGCTGGTTCAACGGCAAGAAGGGCGTGGTCCATGTCAAGGCGGCGGACTGGAAGGCAGCGACGGCCGCGCCTGGCGCTCCGCTCAAATACGTGCTTTACGGCGTGCTGGACGGCTATCCCGGCTTCGCCGACACCAGCACCCGCCTGTCCACGGCCATTGCCGATGTCGACGGCCAGTTCTGGTTTGTCGGCGCGGCCGGCCTGGCGCGGCTGGACAGCACCAAATCCTATCCGCCGCCGTATCCGCCACGGGTGCTGGTCGAGACGCTGGTGGCCAAGGGCAAGCGCTATCTGGATTTCTCGCGGACGGTCCGGCTCGATCCGGGCACGACCTCTTTCCGCATCGAGTTCACCGCGCTCAGCTACACCATGCCGGAGATGGTGCGGTTCCGTTATCAACTGGAAGGCGTCGACGCCGGCTGGCAGGAGTCGGGCAGCCGCCGCGCGGTGTCGTACAACAATCTTGGGCCGGGGGACTATCGTTTCCGCGTCGCCGCCGTCAACGAGCGCGGTCAACCCAACGAGCACGACACGTCGATCGCGCTGACCATCCTGCCGACCTTTACGCAAACGCCGCTGTTCTACGGCCTGTGCGCGCTGCTGGCCGCCGGCGTGCTGTATCTGTTTTACCGGCTGTGGCTGCGACAGGCGACGTTGCGCATCGCCGCGCGCATGGCCGAACGCGAGCGCATCGCCCGCACCTTGCACGATACTTTCCTGCAAAGCGTGCAGGGACTGGTGCTGGGTTTCCAGAACGCGATGAGCGCCTTGCCGGGCGAGTCGTCGACCCGCGCGCGCCTCGAGCGCATGCTGTTGCTGGCCGAGCGCGTGATCGAGGAGGGCCGCGACGAGGTGCAGGACCTGCGGTCGAGCGCGATGAGCGACGGCGATCTCGAGCGTGGGTTGACGATCGTCGGCGAGGTGCTGCAGGAAAGCCACCACGGCGTCTTCAGCCTGCGCAGGGAGGGCGGTGCGATGACGTTGACGGAGGAGGTCGGCTGCGAGGCCTACAGCATCGGCCGCGAGGCGCTGATGAACGCCTTCCGCCACGCGGGCGCGAAATCGATCCAGGTCACGCTCGGTTATCACGCCGACCGGTTCGTCATGCGGGTGGAGGACGATGGCAAGGGCATTGCCGCCGAGATTCTGACCAGCGGCCAGCGCGCCGGCCACTGGGGCCTGCCCGGCATGCGCGAGCGCGCCGCGCGCATCGGCGCCACGCTGGCGATCGAGACGCCGCCGGTGGGCACGTCGGTGAGCCTGACGATTCCAGCCGCGTTGGCCTACGTGGGCCAGTCGCGCTGGCAACGGCTGTCACGGCGCTGGCGCAGGCGCCAGGCATAAGCCAATCAGCTTGACGCGGCGGGCGCGCCGCCTATTGGGGCCAGCAACTTGCGCACCGCGCCGTGCGCCATGACCACTTCCGGCGCGTCGTGCAGCAAGGCGTTGTATTTGGCGCGGAATTCCATGTCGCCTTCTTCGGACGGGCCGATCAGTGCCTCCACCGCGCGGCGGAACACCAGCGCGTCGGCGGCGGAGATGGTTTCCGGTTCGTCGAGCCGCTCGTCCATCTGCGCCATCAGGCCGGACAGTTTTTGCAGCCAGGCGAAATGCGGATGGTTCGTTACCAGTTGCAACAACTCGAGCGGACTGCCGACCGCGCCGAAGTACTGGGTTTCGATGTGCAGCAATTGTTTGTGCAGGTCGCGCAATCCGCGCGCCAGCGCGTTGAGCTGCGCGCGTTGCGCGGCGTCGTCCGGTGTGGTCATGTTGGGTCCATAATGGTGATGTTCAGTGGGCAGCTTAGCAGACTTGCCATGCCGACGGCGCCTACATTTAGATAGTGGCGCCGCGCCGGTCCGGCGCCTACCATGATCGTTCCTCCTTACCCAATAATGGAAGCCATCATGATGAATCCGAAACTCGAAGTCCTGACCCCGACCAACTGCCAGCTGATCTTTATCGACCAGCAACCGCAGATGGCTTTCGGCGTGCAGTCGATGGACCGCCAGGCATTGAAAAACAATACCGTCGCATTGGACAAGTCGGCCAAGATCTTCAACATCCCGACCATCATCACCACCGTGGAAACGGAAGCGTTCTCGGGTCACACCTATCCGGAGTTGCTGGACGTGTTCCCGGGCAAGGATATCCTGGAGCGTTCGTCGATGAACTCGTGGGACGACCAGAAAGTGCGCGACGCGCTGGCCGCCAACGGCAAGAAAAAAGTCATCGTCTCGGGTCTGTGGACCGAGGTGTGCAATAACAGCTTCGCGCTGTGCGCGATGCTCGAAGGCGGCTACGAGATTTACATGGTGGCCGACGCCTCGGGTGGCACCTCGAAGGAAGCGCATGACTACGCGATGCAGCGCATGATCCAGGCCGGCGTGGTGCCGGTGACCTGGCAGCAGGTGATGCTGGAGTGGCAGCGCGACTGGGCGCACCGCGAGACCTACGATGCGGTGATGGCGGTGGTGCGCGAGCATTCGGGCGCGTATGGCATGGGTGTCGACTACGCCTACACGATGGTGCACAAGGCCCCACCGCGTACCACCAGCGATCACAAGACGTTGGCGCCGGTTCCGGCCAAGGTGAATTAATTTACCCGGAGACACGTGGGGCGGATTAGGCGGAACGCCGTAATCGGCCATGCATGAGCCGCCGACGGCTCATCGATGGCCGATTACGCTTCGCTAATCCGCCCTACGTGTCTCCTCGGTGTTTTCAGGGCGTGTGTCAGAACACGCTGAGCAGCCCGCGCCGTGCCGCCACCGTCGCCGCCTCCGTGCGGCTGGCGACATTGAGCTTGGCTAAAATATTATTGACGTGGAATTTAACCGTCCCTACTTCGATCGCCGCGCTGCGCGCGATCATCTTGTTGCTTTTCCCGGTGGCCAGATGCGCCAGTATCTCCAGCTCGCGCCGCGACAGCGGCGCCGCACCGGTCCGCTCGGCCAATTTGCCGGCCACTTCCGCCGGCAGGAATTTTCGCCCGCCCGCCACCGTCTTGATACACTTGGCCAACTGTTCCGATCCGCTGTCCTTGAGCAGATACGCCATGGCGCCCGCGCGCAGGCCGCGATAGACGTCCTCGTCGCCCTGGTAGGTGGTCAGGATGACGATGCGCGCCGACGCGTCGAATGCGCGGATGTGGCCGATGGCGTCGACGCCGTGCATCTCCGGCATGCTCAAATCCATGACGACCACGTCCGGCCGGTGCTGCCGGTACAGCTCGACCGCCCGCGCGCCGTTGGCCGCCTGCGCCACCAGCCGGAACTCCGGCATCGAATTGATCAGGGCGCTGAGGCCGGCGAGGATGAGCGGATGGTCGTCGGCGATCAGGATGGAGATGGGGGCCATGGCTTGTTTCCCTTCAGGCTGATGTGAAAAGCGGTGCCATGCGGCTGGCGCGAGGTGCTCCAGATGCGGCCGCCGTGGGCGTGGATGATCTTGCGGCATATCGACAGGCCCAGGCCGGTGCCACCCGGCTTGGTGGAAAACAGCGGATCGAACAGCCGCTCGGCCAGCTTGGCGGAGACGCCGACGCCGTTGTCCTCCACGCTGATGCGCAAGGTGCCGGAGATGTCGGCCAGCCCCGAGCTCAGCGCCAGCTTGCGCGGGCGGTCGTGGAGGTCCTTCATTGCCTCGATGGCGTTGAGCACCAGATTCATCATCACTTGCTGCAATTGCACGCGGTCCGCATACAGCTGATGCTCCCCAAGGGCCAGGCCGTCGCGCACGTCGATGCCGTGTTTGTGCAATTCCGCGCGCAGCAGGCGCAGCACTTCGCGCAGCGCCTCGTCGACGGCGAACAAGGTCGGCGCCGGGCCGGTCTTGCTCGACATGCCGCGGATGCTGCGGATGACGTCGCCGGCGCTCGCGCCGATGTGCATGATCAGTTTCAACGCGTCGCGCGCCTGCTCGGCCTGCGGCGGGTCTTGCCGCAAGGCGTTGAGGCCGACCTCGGCGTGCAGCACCATGGCCGCCAGCGGCTTGTTGACCTCGTGCGCGATCGATGCGGCGAACTCGCCCAGGGAGGTGATGCGCGCCAGCCTGGCCAGTTCCTCGGTGGCATGCTGCAGCGCTTGCTCCGCCTGCAGCCGGCGGGCCTTTTCCTCCTGAAGCCGGTGGTACAGCTGCTCGTTGTCGAGCGTCAGCACCGCCGGCTTGTCCATGGGCGGGGAGGGCATCGCTATTTGGCGGCCTGTGTTTGCGCCGCCAGGTGCTCGCCGATGAACCAGCTTTGCAGTTCATTGCTGCGCACCACCTGGCTGACGATCAGGTCGTTGGTGCCGTCGTCGCCGGCCTCGGCGGCTGCGCGCGCCAGCGGACGGGCCTCGAGCAGGATGGTTTCGTGCGAGTCCAACAGGCGGCTCAGCTGCGCGTGGGCCGATTCGCGGCCGCGCGGCGCGGTGCGCGAGATGGTCGACTCGTCGGCGATGTCCTGCGCCAGCGCGAAGGTCACGCCACCCAGGGTTTGCACGCGCTCGGCGATGGCGTCCATGATCGTGACTTGCTCGGTGTAATGCTTGTCGAACAGCAGGTGCAGTTGGTGGAAGGTGGCGCCGGAGGTTTGCCAGTGCGCTTTCTTGTAGGCGTCACGCATCGCCATCGTGTGGGCCAGCAGGCGATTCAGCGCGCGCACGCCTTGCGAGCGCACTTCGGCGCCCAGGCCGATGCGCACGTTGGCCAGCGCGCCGAAGTCTTGCAAAATGTCGGAGGATTTTTCGTTGCTCATAATGTGCTTTCAAGCGTGATCTGAATCACGTGGGGCGGATTAGGCGGAACGCCGTAATCCGCCATGCTGGCGTTATCAGCGGCTCATGCATGGCGGATTACGCTGCGCTAATCCGCCCTACGTGTTTCCAGGATATTTCCAGGTTATTCGGTGGTTTCATTATCCGGCGCGCGGCCGGATAATCCCATATCCGAAAGGGTGACCCAGAACGTTCATTGGGGAGGGAAATGAATTACCCGATAGGGGTATCAGGACTTGAGGAACTCCAGCAGGTCGGCGTTGAGCTTGTCCTTGTGGGTGGTCGGCAGGCCGTGCGGCGCGCCCTCGTAGATCTTCAACGTGCCGTTCTTGACCAGCTTGACTGCGGCCTTGGCGGCGGTGTCGATCGGCACGATCTGGTCGTCGCTGCCGTGCACGAACAGGGTCGGCACGTCGATCTTTTTCAGGTCTTCGGTGAAGTCGGTTTCCGAGAATTGCTTGATGCAATCGTACGCGTTTTTGATGCCGCACTGCATGCCTTGTGCCCAGAAGGTATCGCGCACGCCTTGCGACGGCTTGGCGCCTTCGCGGTTGTAGCCGTAGAACGGCGTCGTCAAATCCTTGAAGAACTGCGAGCGGTCGGCCAGCACGGCGCCGCGGATGCCGTCGAACACCGACATCGGCAGGCCGTTCGGATTGTTGTCCGACTTGACCATCTGCGGCGGCACGGCGCCCACCAGCACCGCCTTGGCGACGCGGGCGGTGCCGTGGCGGCCGATGTAGCGCGCCACTTCGCCGCCGCCGGTCGAGTGGCCCACCAGGGTCGCGTCCTTCAGGTCCAGCGCGTTGATCAGCGTGGCCAGGTCGTCGGCGTAGGTGTCCATGTCGTTGCCGTTCCATGGCTGGCTCGACAGGCCGTGGCCGCGGCGGTCGTGCGCGATGACGCGGTAGCCGTTGCTGGCCAGGAATATCATCTGGTCTTCCCAGGCGTCGCCTTGCAGCGGCCAGCCATGGCTGAAGACCACGGCCGGACCGGTGCCCCAATCCTTGAAGTGGATGCGGGTGCCGTCTTCGGTGATGACGCTGTCGACTGAAAGTTTGCTGTTGGACATTTGGATCTCCTTGATGGTTGGGGGGATGTTGCCATGGCAGTGTAGTCAGCGCATCGAAGTAAAGCTCCTGCCAAAAGGCCAGTCTGGAGCTCAGCGTTTGGGTGGGCGCTCCTCTTTGGTGATCGAAACGGCGATCGGATCGCTGGAGGGGAAGGTTTCCTCCAGCGCCTCGTCGAGCACGTCTTCCTGGTGGGCGGCCGGCGAAGTGGCCGGGGCCGGCGCCGGCGTCGCGGTCGATGGTTGGGGCGATGCGTTCGGTTTGCTCATGGTCTACCTTTCGGATGGCAATTCACTGCGCTCATTTCGCTACAGTGTTGGAGGCGGGCGCGCCGTCATAGTTCAGCGGCAGCCAGTCGTAGGCGCCGTCGCGTTGCCGGATGTGGCCGAGGCCGGGGAAGGCGATGTGCGCGGCGCCTACGATCATGTGCTTGCTGGCGGCCATTTGCAACAGGCGCACGCGTGTACCGTGCGCGTCGTCCTCGCTGCTGTCGTATTTGACGGTGGCCTCGGGATGCGGCAACTGGATGGCCGAGACGTGGACGATGTCGCCCCAGATCAGCAGTTGCCGGTTGTTGTTTTGCACCAGATACATCGCGTGCCCGGGGGTATGGCCGGGCGCGGGCAGCGTATCGATGCCCGGTTCGAGCTGGCCGAACTTGCCGTACGGCTGGTAGCGGCCGGCGGCCTGGCAGGGCGCGACGGCGGCCTTGGCCGCGTCGAAGAAGGTCGACAGGAATTCCGGCGCCTTGGCCTTGTTGGCCGGCGTCAGCCAGTCGGGGCCGGCCGGATACCGCAGGTTATGGGGTCACGCCCATCTCGGCGAACTTGGTGTCGACGTATGGTTGGGCCGCCCGCGCGGCCGTTAAGTCCGCCTGTGCGGCGCTGGTCCGTCCTGAACGCCGTTTTGCGATGCCTCGTCCAAATAGAGAGGAGGGCTCCTCGGGACGAAGTTTCAGCGCCATATCGTATTGCTCGATCGCTTCGCGGTATCTTCCCAGCCGCAACAAAATGAACCCCTTGCTATCGATGAACGCATGGTTGTCCGGCTGTTTTTTCAGCGCTTCGTCGATGATCGACAGCGCGGTGGGCAGTTCGACGTTGTGAATGGCAAGCTCCCAGGCAAGCTCGTTCAGTTGGCTGGCGGTTTTTGTGGTGTCACGTGCCCGATCGAAATCCGCTTTGGCTAAAGTGGGATTGCTCATCTTGAGGTGGACGATGCCACGCTGCACCAGTACCGCCGTCAACGACCCAGAAGCGCTGTCGTCGGTCAGGAGCTTGGTGAGCGTCTCGTTGGCGGCGGGGAAGTTGCCGTTATCAAACTCAAGTTCCGCCCGCAATCTGTTGGCGCCGATGGAGTGTGGCTCCAACGCCAGCCCGGAATCGATATCCCGTTGCCGGCCCTGCTTGTCTGAGCGCGGACGCACTTGCGCCCGATACAGGTAAATGTCCGCGTCCGGCGCAGCCAGCACGCCACGGTTGAGCACGTCGACGGCTTGCTGACGCTGATTCAGGCGCATGTGCAGGTCGGCCGCCGTCATGTACGCGTTGACATCTTCCGGGGCGGCGGCCAACATCGGTTCGATCTGCCTGATCGCCTTGGCGGTGTCGCCTTGGGTTCTCAATATTTTGATGCGCAGTAAGTAAGGGGCCGCGCCGGATTTTTTGTTCACCCGGAGCGTTTCATCGATATCGGCCAGCGCCTTGTTCAGTTCGCCAATTTTTTCATAGGCCTGGGCGCGGTTAACCAGCGAGAAATCGTTGTCGGGCGCCAGTTCGAGCGATTTGGTGAAGGCGGCGATGGCCTCATTGTAATGTCCAGCACGTAGCGCCACGAGGCCTCGCCCCCGGTGTACGCCCGGGTTTGAAGCATCGAGCGCGGCCAATTTTTCGAGGTCTTCCGACGCGCGCACGTTCTGGGCGGTATCTAAATACGCCGCTGCGCGGTTGCGTAGGGCGGCCTGGTCATCGGGCTTGAGCTCGAGCACGCGCGTGAAGCTTGCGATGGCGCCCTTGGTGTCGCCTTGTTTAAGTTGATAGGTGCCGCGTTCAAGGTACTTGGTGGCCTCGTCCGGCCTGGACGAGGAAGTCCCGCCGGCGCCATCGTGTGCGAGGAAGCGGATCAACGAGATTACGCCCAACACAATCAGCCACGTCCAGTTGAAACCGCTTTTTTTCTGATGTTCGTACGACGGCTCGGCCGGCTTGCGCAAGCCGGTGAAGGTCAGCTTGCGGCGCCATGACGGCAGCTTGTCGTTTTTTTCGCGCCATTGCACGATGTGGTCGACGCTCGTGATCAGCGCCAGCCACGTTGGGAAGCGCGCGATCAGCGTTTCCAGCGTCGGGCTGTTGAGCAGCAGCTCGCGCGTGCCGGGCGGCTTCGGATCGCGCAGACGCTCGATCAGTCGGCGCTGTTGCTCGCGCTGGGCGTCGGGCTGCAAATCGAAAGTCGCGCCCTCGTCGATCGCGGCGTCGAGCATCGCGCCGGATCGGCCCAGGCTGAACACCCGGCGGCGATCGCCGGCCCAGTCGAATATCGTGACCGCGGCCACCAGTAGCGCCTCTTGGCCGGGCCGCCAGCCGGACGTGAGCAAATCGGCCACGCGCCGTTCGAACGTCTCGCGCGCGCTGATGTTGATCAGCCGCGGATCGTCCAGGCTGGCGCGCAATTCGCGTTGCCATGGCGCGTCCGGCGTGACGGGGCGCTCGTGCGCGATGTCGCCGGCGCGCCCCAGGAAATCGGCGAATACGGCCTCGGCCAGCGCGTCGTGGTCAGCCTCGAGCGGTTCTGGCTGCGGGCTGGCTGGCGCCGGATCGGCAGGCTGGTATTCCGTCGGCCCGGGCGAGGGGGCGGGCGATCCTGCCGGCGCATCCCCGGTGACGGCCTCAAGTTCTTCGAACGGAGCGGATTCGTCGAACTCATCTTTATGGCGGGTCCAGTACAGCGCGGTGTCATAGGCCTCGCGCAAATATTGAAAGCCTGCGGGATCGGTTTCTTGATCGATCAATTTAAGTTCGCGGGCATAGGCGCGGCGAATGGCGCGTTCATCCGCGTCGTCGCTCAGATCGAGCCGCTGCAGGAAAATGAGTTCACTGGTCATAGTCATCTGTTGAAAGAACGGCGCCGCCGCGCCCGGATGGTTCAGTCGTTACTGGCGCCCGGCGCATCGAGTATGTTCGTCACCGCCTCGACGATCGCCGCCGGTTGGCCTTGCTT
>JBDSKP010000027.1:0-2765 GCA_039916925.1 Duganella sp. | reverse complement strand
CCTCGCGCAAATCGACATTGGTCGCCGCCACCACCCGCACGTCGACCTTGATGCTGCGCACCCCGCCAACCCGTTCGACCTCGCCCTCCTGCAGCGCGCGCAGCAGCTTGCCCTGCGCGACCAGGCTCAAAGTCGCGATCTCGTCGAGGAACAGCGTGCCGCCGCTGGCGCGCTCGAAGCGCCCGGGCCGCGACTGCGTGGCGCCGGTGAAGGCGCCGCGCTCGACGCCGAACAACTCGGATTCGATCAGCGTCTCCGGTATCGCCGCGCAGTTGACGGCGACGAATGGCTGCCCCTTGCGCTTGCCGATCTGGTGCAGCATGTACGCGAACAGCTCCTTACCGACGCCGGATTCACCGGTGAACAGTACCGTGGCCGCCGTCGGCGCCACGCGTTTGAGCATGTGACAGGCGGCGTTGAAGGCCGACGACACGCCCACCATCTCCTTGTCGGCGTAGGGCCGCTCGTCGTCGCCTTCCAGTATCGCGGCCTTTTGGTGCGCCCGCGGTTCGCTGTAGGCCGTGGTGCTGACGAAGGCCTCGGCGTTGAGGAAGCGCAGGTCCTCCTCGACGTTGTCCCATTCGTCGGCCGGCTTGCCGATCAGGCGGCAGTGCTTGTGCCCCATCGACATGCATTCGACCTCGCGATAAATGGTCAGGCGGCCGATCATCGCGCTGGTGTAGCCGATCGCGTAGCCGGTCTGCATCCAGCACGCCGGCTCGGTGCCGATGCCGAAATCGGCGGTGTGCACCTCGTCCTCGCCGGAATGGTGCCACAGGAATTCGCCGCGATAGGTGCCCAGTTCGACGTCGAATTCGAAGTGCAGCGCCTCCACCTTGACCGCGCCCTCGAGCGAGTGCATGCGCGGGCCGGCCGAGAACAGCGCCGCCGGATCGGCGTCGGGCCAGCGTTCGCGCAGCAGTTGCGCGTCAAGCGCGCCGGCCGAGTAGCCCACCCGCGTCAGCAGGCCGCGCGTGCGTTCCGCGCCTATGCTCTCCAGCAGTTCGCGCCGCAGCGAGCCGAGTGAGGTCATGTGCACCAGTTGCATGCGCTGGCCATTGAGCCAGATGCGGCCATCTCCCGGAGAAAAATGCAGGCTCTGGGTGATGTCGTCCAGCGTCGGCGCCGCGCCCTCGTTCAAATGGGCGCTGTCGCCCCGGTTCAGCATCTTGCCGGTGGCCTGCGATACCTCCGCCAGCGAAACGCGTTCACGCTTGTTCATGTCTCCGCCTTCTTCATTTTTTATCAAATCATACATCGGTAGTTCTCCAGGTTGATCATTTGATCAAGCGGCGGAGCCGCGACATTTCTGCTGCGGCGCGCCACGCGCGCCTGTCCAATCCAGCCAACAGCCCGGCAAAACGGGCATGGTGCGTCGCAATACGCAAAAACCGCGCGTCGCTGGCACGCAACTTGTAATAGCTAAGGAAAGAGCGGCAAGCGGACCTTATGCAACTAGCGTGCTAAGAGCCCGACCTGCCCCACCCCAATCAACCAAGGAGACAGACATGACCGACATCACCGGCGCCGGCGGCGCATTCCTCAGCCCCGCCATCTGGCGCGACCGCATCTTCAACGGCGAGTGGCTCGCCTCCCAGGGCGGCAACCACGTATTCACGGAGCCGGCCACCGGCGAGCGGTTGGGCCGCGTCGGCCTTGCCAACGCCGCCGACGTCATGGCCGCCGGCGCGCAGGCGCGCGCCGCGCAAAAAGCCTGGGCCGCATCGGACTACAAGGAGCGCGCCGCGATCTTCCGCCGCGCCGCCACGCTGATCGCGCAACACCACGACGAGCTGTCGACGTGGATCGTGCGCGAGACGGGCGCCATCCGGCCCAAGGCCGATCTGGAACTGCGCGAAGCCACCGCCCACCTGCAGGAGGCGGCCGCGATGCTGACGCAGCCCAAGGGCCAGTTGCTGGCCTCCGCCAGCGGCACCATGAGCATCGCGCGGCGCGTGCCGCACGGCGTGGTCGGTGTGATCTCGCCGTTTAACTTCCCGCTGATCTTGTCGATCCGCTCGATCGCGCCGGCGCTCGCCACCGGCAACGCCGTGGTCCACAAGCCGGACCTGCAAACCCCGATCAGCGGCGGCGTGCTGATCGCCCGCATCTTCGAGGCGGCCGGCCTGCCCAAGGGCGTGCTGCATGTGCTGCCGGGCGGCGCCGACGCCGGTCAGGCCCTGTGCAGCCATCCGGACATAGGCATGATCGCCTTCACCGGATCGACGGCGGCGGGCCACAGCGTGGGCGAGCTGGCCGGGCGCAATCTGAAAAAGATGTCGCTGGAACTGGGAGGCAAAAACTCGCTGATCATCCTCGACGACGCCGATCCCGATATCGCCGCCTCCAACGCCGCGTGGGCCACCTTCCTGCACCAGGGCCAGATCTGCATGTGCGCAGGCCGCGTGCTGCTCCAGCGCGGCATCGCCGACGCGGTGATCCAGCGCCTGGCCGACAAGGCGCGACACCTGCCGGTGGGCGATCCGATGGGCGGCGACGTCGCGCTCGGACCGCTGATCAGCGCGCGCCAGGTCCAACGCCTGCACTCTATCGTCGAGGACAGCGTGGCCGACGGCGCCACCCTGCTGGTCGGCGGCACCTTCGAGCGCCAGTTCTATAAACCCACCGTGCTGACCGGCGTACGCGCGGGCATGCGCTGCTTCGAGGAGGAGCTGTTCGGCCCAGTGGCCTCGATCACCGTGTTCGACACCGACGAAGAAGCCATCGCGCTGGCCTCGGCCACCACCGGCTGCCTGGCGCTGGGC
>JBDSKP010000026.1:0-3705 GCA_039916925.1 Duganella sp. | reverse complement strand
TGCAAAAAGCGCGCGGCAGCGAAACCGCCGCCGCCCTCGCCCGCCAGCTCGATCATCTGTTGGGCGCCACGTCCGCCGGCTAGGCCACTATGCCGCCTTGGCGCCGTCGGTCCGGCGCTGCAGCACGAAGATCGGCTGCGCCCATTGCGCATCCTTTTTCTTCTTGCTGGTGATCAGGGTCAGTTCGGACGGATCATAGACGTCGGTGTTATGCGTGAGCGGCGTCGTCATCAGGTACTGGGCGTCGGTGTTCTTCAGGAACTCGCCGACCAGCTGGATGTTGCGGATATCCAGGTGGGCGAACGGTTCGTCGATGAACACGAAGCCGCCGGAGCCGTCCTCCGACTTCAACAAACCAATCAGCAGCACCAGCGATTTCATCACCTGCTGGCCGCCGGACGCTTCGCCGTCGTTCATGCCGATGATGCCCTTGCCGTCGAACTTGAAGCGCACGTGCAGGCCGGCCTGCGCCAGCTGCACGTCATCGTTCTCCAGGCGCACCGGGTCGGAGTGCACCTCGATGCCCGCCAGCTCGCCCAGCTCCTTGATGTTCTTGGAGTAGGTCTTGATGGTGTAGCGCAGCCGCTCCATGTAGGCGCCGCGCGCGTTGCCGGTGGCCTCGATGGCGCGGTTGTTCTGGTAGCGGCGCTCCTCGGTCTCGGACTGACGGCCGCTGAGCTGATCGTTCAGGCGCTGGTACTGGTCGATGACCGTCGCATCCAGTTCCCAGTCGCTGCGCGCCAGACTGGCCTCCAGGCTGTGGATGCGCAGGTTGACCTGGTGCGCATTCTGGTGATCTTTGACCAGGCGCAAACGGCGTTCCGGACGGCGCCAGCTTTTCGGTAGATGACGCCACGACTTGCGCAACGCCAGCAGCGCGCGCGCGTGATCGGCGCGCTGCTCGATCTGGCGCTTGTTATTCAAACGCATACCGGCTTCCGCTTCCGACAGGGCGAAGCGGGCGTTCTGCCACGTCGTGTCGGCGCGGGTGCGCGTGACCACGGCGTTCTTGATCAGGTTTTGCAGCTCGCCCAGGCGGGTGCCGACTTCGGTGCGCTCTTCCTTCAACGGCACGGCGTTGCGCGCCGCCTCGTCGAACTCCTCTTGGCGCGCGGCCAGTTCCTTGGCGGCGTCGACGCCGGCCAGGCGGGTTTTCAGCGCGCTGATTTCCGACGCCAGTTTCGAGACGATCAACGTCAGCGCATCCTCCTGCGCCTCCAGCGCCGGCAGCGATCGCTGGATCGCTTCCATACGCTGGGTGCGGCCGGCGGAACCGAAGCGGTAGCGCGAGACTTCCACGAACAGCGAGCGGCCGCCGCGACGTTCGCGGTGGTAGGCGTCCGGCGTGATCCACTCTTCGTGGTTGCCCAACTTGGCGCCGGCATCGACGGTGTCCACGCGCGTGATGCGCGATAGCTGTTCCACCAGCCAGGCCGGAACCTTGGCCGAGAACTTCACCACCGACATCAGACTGTCGTCCTTGACGGTCGGCGCGTTGACCAGGTCCGGCACGATAAAGTGGCGATAGCGTTCTTTTTCCGCCAGGCGGTAGGCCGCCGAGGCGTCGCTCGATTTATCCAGCAGCACCACCGACGCATAACCGCCGAGCACACCCTCGATCGCGCCCTGCCAGCGCGCATCCGTCACCTCGACGATGTCGGACAGCATGGCGTGGCCGATGCCGGCGTCGTTCAGCGCGCGGCGCATGGTGCGCTGGGCTTCCGGTTCCGGCATCGCGGTCTTACCCTGCAACGCGGAGATGGTCGACAGTTCGCCGGCGATCTTGGCGGCGATGGCGTCACGCGCATTGCGCTGGCGCGCCAGCTCGATTTCCTTTTCCTGTAGCTGCTGCGCCACTTCGGCCAGGTCGGCGCCGGAATCGGCGGCCAGCTTTTGCAGACGCACCTTCTGTTCCAGCAGGCTGTCGAGCGGCTTCAATTTGCCGTTGATGTGCGTCAGGCGCGTTTGCAGCGACGTCGATTCCTGCTCCAGAACCGTCTCGTGCTGCTGCGCGTCGGTCAGGGCTTTCGCTTGCGCGGCCAGCTGGTTGCGCTTGTCGGTGATCTGCTGGTCGGCCTGCATCAGCGGCTTGCGCGCTTCGCGCAGCTGGCGGCTGACGTTGCCGTGCTTTTCGCGCGCCTCGTGGTATTCCAGCGTAGGAAGAACCTCTTCTTGTAAGTTGCGGCGTTCCTTGTTCAGGTCTTCCCACTGGTGGTAATTGGCCACGCGCAGGCGCAGGCCTTCCAGGTTGGTCCTGGAAGCTTCCAGTTCTGTTTCGAAGCGTTTCAGTTCGACTTCGGTGTCGCGCTGGTGGCGCTTGGCCTCGTCGTACGCGTCCAGCACTTCCTTGTCGCCGAAGACCTGGAACACCAGGTCGAGCAACTGGCGCGGCGCGTATTCGCACAGCTTGTCGGTCTCGCCCTGCTCGAGCGCCAGCACTTTGGCCATCGCCGGCGACAGGCCGGCGTTGGCCAGGCGCTTGCGGTAGTTCTCGACGCCGAGCCAGTCGTTGCCGGCCTCGCCGATGTCCTCGATCTGCACGTTACCGGGACGCATAAGGTATTGGCGCTTCCAGTCGCCGCCGTTCTTCTGGATCTGGCAGAACAGCGTGACCTCGTCGTCGCTGAAGAAGCCGGAGCTGCGGAACGGACGGTTCGACAGCTGCTTGCCGACGTTCTTGTTGTCGACCACGGCGCGCAGCCAGGCGGTCTGCTGGCCGCTGTGGCGCGCGTAGTGCTTGTAGGTGCGGCCCATCGAGCAATCGAGGCCGAACAAGGTGCGCAGCGCGTCGAGCAAGGTGGTCTTGCCGGAGCCGTTCTGGCCGGCGATGGTGATGATCTTGGCGTCCAGCGGGATGTTCTTGATGCGCTGCCAGTAATCCCAGTGGACCAGTTCTAACGATTTGATATGAAACATGGCTTAGTCCTTGGTGGGCAGGTCGGTGTCGTCGGCTGGCGTGTCGGAAGACGATGCTTCGGGCGGATTGTCGACCGGGATGTCGAACGCCGGCATGTCGTCTTCAACGTCGTCGGCCACCTGCTCGGCCACCGCTTCGTCGTCGTTGGCGGCGATCGGCGGCGTGCGGCGCGGCACCGGAATGATCTGCGCCGGCGAGCGTTTGAACACGTCGGCCAGCGCGCCGTTGATGATGCGCTCCTTGAGCTGGTCGGTGTCCATCATCAGGTCCAGCAGCGGGCCTTCGACGATGACGTCGCCGCGCCGTTCGATGAAGCCCAGCTTGGCCAGGATGCCAAGGTTCATGTCGAGGCGCGTCTTCTTGCCCAACTTGTCGCCGAAGTCGGCCAGCAGCGCCTTGTAGGCGATGCCGATCGAGGTGTCCTCGGCGCGCGGCAGCGGCTTCTCGATGCCGAACATGTCGTTTTGCTCGTCGTCCGCGTGCTGGTGGGTCTCCTGCCGTTCGCGCTTGGGCAGGATGATCTGCGCCCACAGCACCACCAGCAGGGCCACGCCGTCGCGCGACAGGCCGAAGTTATTGTTTTGCCAGACGTCGCGCGCGCCGAAGATCTTCGGCTCGATGGCGCGGTGCAGCGCCAGCGTCACGTGATCGGCGTAGACGTTGTCGAGCAGTTTGAGGCCGGTGGCCAGCAGGCGCGCATCGACTTCGGCGCGGAACAATTCGTCCGACAGCACGCGCTTGACCAGTTTGTCGTCGCGGCGCAGGTGTTGATGCGTCAGCAGGCGCGC
>JBDSKP010000025.1:0-9080 GCA_039916925.1 Duganella sp. | reverse complement strand
GTACCAGTTGCGGTCGGGACCCTGGATGATCGCGCCCTGGTTCGGCTGCCTGGCGCCGACGTCACCGTGCATGAGCTGACGCGGGTCCGACCATGGCCCCTGTATCGAGGCGGCGCGCCGCATCATCATCACGCGCACGTCGCCGTGCACTTCGCTGAAAAAATGATAGTAGGTGCCGTTGAACTTGTAGAGCTTGTTGGCTTCGCTGCCCTTGGACTGGTAGATCACCCGATCCGACGCCGCGACGAGGGTCTTGTTGTCGGCGTTCATTTCCCACAAGTGGATCTTGTAACCGTCGCTGAAATTGGTGCCGATGAAGTAACCCTTGCCGTCGTCGTCCCAGAACGGCGCGCAGTCGTCCCATCCGGCCGCGCGCAGCACCTGCTGCAGCGGCGTCCACGGACCGTCGGGCCGTGGCGCGCTGGTCATGAAGTAACCCTCCTCCGGCGTGCCGAAGTAGATCCAGTAGCGGCCCGCGTGGTGACGGATCGCGCCGGCCCAGATGCCCCGGCCGTAACGGTCCATGCGGTTCCAATTCAGCTCCGGCGAGATTCGGGTCAGGTCGGGCACCGCGTGGCCGACCGTTTCCCAGTTGACCAGGTCGCGCGATCGCAGGATCGCCATCCCGGGCGAAAACTGGAACGTCGACGAAATGGCGATGTAGTCGTCGCCGACGCGAATCGCGTCCAGATCGCTGTAGTCGGCCGGCAGCACCGGATTGCGGTAGCGGCCATCGCCCAGATCACCCCACTGCGCGCGGCCGTCCCACGCGTCGCGCTGCTCCGCCCGGCAGGAGCCGGCCGGCACGACGGCGGCGGCCACCACTGCCAGCAGCCACAGGGACCGCGCCGCCGCGATCATCGAGGAAAGTCGTTTCATAACACTCCATGCTTGAAGAGATCGGCGATCGGGCCTGCCGGTACGCAATATATCGAAAACAAACGCTCCAGGCAAACCTTTATTTTGCGCCGTCCCCGCCGCGCGATGCGGCTGCGAAACCAATGTTGGTATCGATAACACAAAAATTGCGGGCCGGCGCGCGGGGGCATCCGTCCCCGGCGTCGCGGCGGCAAAATGGTTACGCATATCATCTTACCCCGAAACACTTCGTTTCCCTTGCACACAAATTACATCCGGTGCCCGTCCGCACCGTGTGGCATAAAATGGTTGCGCTTATCAAATTATGTTTGAATATGTTGACTTTGCTCAATCCGTCTCCTAGACTTGGCGTTGTCGTGCTGTAAAAAAACAGGAAAAGCACGGCGGTAACCAAAAAATGGAGACAAGCAATGAATCAACGAACGACCGCCAGCCGGCGTGCCGCGCTCGGCCTGACCGTCATGGCCGGCATGATCGCCCAAGCCTACGCTCAACAGGCGGCCCCGGCCGCCGACACCAGCCCGCCGGGCGCCACCGCCGAAGCGCCGATCACCAGCGTCCAGGTCACCGGCTACCGCAACAGCCTGCTTTCATCGGCGCGCGACAAGAAGGCAGCCGTCGGCTTCCAGGATTCCATCAATGCCGAGGATTTCGGTAAATTCCCGGACAAAAACCTGGCCGAGTCGCTCAGCCGCGTTCCCGGCGTCGGCGTGTCGCGCGACGTCACCGGCGAGGGCATGACCATCCAGATCCGTGGCCTGGGTTCGTCCTTCACCAAGATCCTGCTGAACAATTCGCCGATCGCCGTGGCCTCGTCCGGCCCGATCGACGGCGCCAACACCAACCGCGAGGTCGACCTCGACCTGCTGCCGACCGACCTGTTCACCAAGCTCACCGTGAGTAAGAGTCCGACCGCCGGCCAGATCGAAGGCGGCGCCGCCGGCGTCGTCAACCTGCGCAGCGCGCGCCCGTTCGACAAGGAAGGCAAGCAGCTGTCGATGGGCCTGACCGGCACCAAGCAGCAGATCGCCGACAAGGCCGGCATGCGCGGCAACATCATGGCCAGCAACACCTGGGACGGCAAGTTCGGCATCCTGGGCGGCATCTCGTTCTCGCGTCAACAGGCCCGCACCACCGGCTTCGAGACCGTCGGCTGGACCAACCCCAACCTGACCGCGTCGCAGAGCAGCTCTCCGACCCGCAACAACACCGGCGGCGGCAACTGGACCATTCCGGCCACCGTGCCGGCCGGCGCCGGCAACGGCCTGACGGCAGGCACGCCGATCGACCAGGCGTTCCTGCTGGCGCACAACCCGGGCCTGACGATCGACCAGATCGACAACGCCATCATTCCGCGCCTGGGCCGCACGATGGAATACTACGGCACCAAGGACAAGATCTCCGGCGTGTTCGCGGCCGAGTACCGGCCGACGCAGGACCTGCACTTCTACCTGGACACCATGTACAGCAAGAAGGACGACGACATGACGCGCAACGGCTACACCTGGGCCGTGCGCAACAACGGCGTCATTCCGCTGAACATGACGGTCGATAAAACCGATTGCGCCAACGGCTGCACGGTCACCTCCGGCACCTTCGCCAACGCGCTCAATTTCATCGAGTTCGGCCCGCGCCGCGACAAGGTCGACCTGCTGGGCATCAATCCCGGCATGGAATGGAAGATCACGCCCAAGCTGTCGCTCGACGTCGCCGGCAACTGGAACCGCAGCCGCTTCACGCACGAGGCGCCGACGGTCATGCCGATCACCGCGCCCAACAGCGGCAACACGATCACCTACGCCAACAACGGCGGCGTGCCGTCCATCGCCTCGAACACGGACCTGAGCAACCCGGCCAACTACCAGTGGATCGGCGGCCGCGTGAACGTGCAAAACGAGTTGCGTGAGACGGAAACCAAGGGCTTCCACACCAATCTGGCGTGGGGCGACCAGAAGCTGACGATCAAGGGCGGCCTCGCCTACGACGACATCGACCGCACCATTCGCGGCCAGGACAATTCCGCCGCGTGGCAGGCCGCCGTCTGCGGCAACAATCCGACCGTGTTCCTGCAAGGCCCGAACGGCGCGCCGCCATGCAACGGCGCCAGCACGCCGGGCGCCAGCGCCGCCGGCCTCTATCCGGGCTACGGCACCGGCTACACGGCCGGACAGACCGCTCCGCTGACCTACCAGGGCTCGCTGATCACCAACGCGGCGCTGCCGAGCTATCTGTCGGCCGGCCCGTACGGCAACCTGGCGCTGGACTGGGATCGCTTCCGCAAGGATTCGAAGTACGACTACTACAACAGCACCGCGCCCGACACGGGCGCGTCGTCGACCGGCGCCAGCGCCGGCTATATCCGCGAGAAGTCGAAGGCGGTGTATCTGGAGGCGAGCGGCGAACTGGCGCCGGCCGGCTTCAACACCCGCTGGAACGTCGGCGTGCGCTACGTGCGTACCCAACAGCAGGTCGGTTCGCGCAATTCCTTCAGCGATCCGCGCAACGCCACCTTGCCGCTGAACGGCAGCAAGTATCCGAACATCGATTCGTGGGTGTATCAGGACTCGGAGTACAGCAACACGCTGCCGTCGGGCACCCTGGCCGTGGACGTGATCAAGGATGTGGTGGTGCGCGCCGCCCTCTCGCGCAGCATGACGCGCGTGAATCCGAATTCGCTGCGTCCGGGCGTCAACTTCTCCGGCGTCTCGGCCGACACCGGCACCCAGGGCAATCCCAACCTGAAGCCCTACCTGTCGGATAACATCGACCTGGGTATTGACTGGTACACCGGCCGCGAAGGCTACGTGTCGGTCACCGGCTTCCAGAAACGCGTCAACGGCTTCACCGTGGACGAGAACGTCACCATGCCGTTCTCCGCGCTGGCCCAGTACGGCATCAACTACGGCACGCTGATCCCGACGCAGCAGCTGGCGATCGATTCGCGCGGCGGCCCGGACGTGGCCACCGTCGTCATGACCCGTCCGCGCAACGCCGAAGGCATCCTGCGCATCCGTGGCCTGGAAGTGGGCTGGGTGCAGCCGCTCGACAAGCTGCTGCCGATCAAGGGCTTCGGCTTCAACGAAACCCTGACCCTGATCAACCAGAAGGCCAGCGGTGAAGGCTCGAAAGGTTTCATCGCGCTGGGCGTGCCGAAGAAGACCAACAACTTCGGCGTCTACTACGAGAACCACGGCTACATGGCGCGCTTCATGCACACGTACTCGCAGGGCAGCCAGGTGGCGACGGCCAACCAGAGCGGCATCACCCAGGCGGCGCTGTTCAGCGACACCTACAAGCAGTGGGACTTCTCGTCGAGCATCGAGCTGGACCGGGTGTTCGACCGCGACGGCCTGCCGATGATCACTTTCGACATCGTCAACCTGAACAAGGCCAAGCGTCGCGGCTACTTCCAGTTCCCGAACGCCACGATGTCCGAGTACGATCCAGGCCGCACCTTCGCGCTCGGCCTGCGGATGAAGTTCTAAGGCCTCCGGTGCCGCACTTTTAGGGTTGATATGAAACAAAAAATCTTACTGGTGGCGGCACTGTGCGCGGTGTCGGGGGCGCACGCCGCCGACACCGCCGCGAGCGCGCGCTTCGAGCGTTTCAGCTACGCGGGCAAGACGCTGGAGCAGGCCAAGCCGCGCGCCGGCGAGTTCCTCAACCCGATCCTGTCGGGCTATTTCCCGGACCCGTCGATCACCCGCGTGGGCGACGACTATTTCATCGTCAATTCCTCGTTCACCAATTTCCCCGGCCTGCCGATCATGCACTCGCGCGACCTGGTGACGTGGACCCAGATCGGCAACGCACTCGACCGTCCCGAACAGGTCGATTTCACCGGCGTGCGCGGCTCGCAGGGCATCTACGCGCCGGACATCTCGTTCCACAACGGCCGCTATCACATCATCACCACCTGTTCCAGCTGCCCCGGCGGCATGGGCAACTTCGTTATCACGGCCGACCACCCGTCCGGCCCCTGGTCCAAACCGGTCACCATCAAAGGCTTGAACGGTATCGACCCGTCGCTGTTCTGGGACGGCGACAAGGTCTACGTGGTCCACAACGACGCGCCCGCCGGGACGCCACGCTACGACGGCCACCGCGCCATCTGGATCACGGAGATCGACCCGACCAGCTTCCAGCGCGTCGGCACGCCGAAGGTGCTGGTCGACAGCGGCGTCAATCCCGTCAAAAACCCGATCTGGATCGAGGGTCCGCATCTGCTGAAGAAGGACGGCTACTATTATCTGATGTGCGCCGAGGGCGGGACCGGCGACAACCACTCCGAAGTGATCCTGCGGTCGAAGGACGTCATCGGGCCTTATGAGCCCGGACCGGCCAATCCCATCCTGACCCAGCGCGATCTGGACCCGGCCCGTGCCAATCCGGTCACGACGACCGGCCACGCCAAGCTGGTCCAGACTCAGCAAGGCGACTGGTGGGCGGTGTTCCTGGCCACCCGCCCCTACCCCGGCAATTTCTACAACATCGGCCGGGAAACGTTCCTGCTGCCGGTGACGTGGAAGGACGGCTGGCCGGTGATCCTCGAGCAAGGCAAGCCGGTGCCGTACACCTTGGCCAAGCCAAAGTTACCGGCGCGGCCAGCGCCCGCGCTGCCGATGAACGGCGACTTCAGCTATGTCGACGAATTCGACAAGCCGCTCTCCCCCGCCTGGACCGGTATGCGCACGCCGCGCGACCAGTTCCACAAGATCGACAATGGCGCGCTGGTGCTGCAATCGGGCCAGCCGCTGGGCAAACTTGACGGCGTGCCGGGTTTCATCGGCCGGCGCCAGCAACACCACGACGCGACGGTGTCGACCGTGGTCGATTACGCGCCCCGGCGCGACGGCGACCGCGCCGGCCTGGTCGCCATCCAGAACGACGCCAACTATCTGTTCATGGGCGTGACCCAGGCGGCGGGCCGCCGCGTGGTCGCGCTGTACAAATATGTGGATGGCAAGGAAACGCTGCTGGAATCCGTACCGGTCGCGGACAAGCGGGTCGAGCTGATCATGGAGATGCGCGGCGGCCGTTCCGCCTACAGCTACCGCAGCGGCGGCCAGGTCAAAACGCTGAAAAAGGACGTCGACGTGACCTTCCTGTCCACGCAAAAAGCCAAGGGCTTCGTGGGCGTCGTCATCGGGCCGTATGTGCAGGCCGCCGACGGCGCCCCTTAGCCGTCGCGTTTTTCCATTCTTCGCCCCGAGGCGGAAATCACAATGTGTATCATCCGGCGCCGTGGGCGCCGGCTATTTTTGGAGAGGCAGCATGGGAACTCCCGCCCACGGCGCACGCGGTGCGCATCGGCCCGGCCTGGCCCGGGTTTTATTCGTGTGGCTGACGCTGCTCGCCAGCCCCGTCCTGCTGGCGCAGCCGAGCCTGGGCATGGACAAGCCGCTGATCGGCGACAGCGCCGGCGGCAACGGCATCGCGCTCGCCGAGGCGGGAACGGCCGCGCCACTGTTGCTCGACCAGGGCGACCACTGGGGCGTGCTGCGCGCCGCGGCGGATTTGCGGGCCGATATCGAAAAGGTCAGCGGGGCCAGGCCGGATCTGCCGGCCGACGGCGCCACCAAAGGCGCCAAGACCGCGATCGTGATCGGCACCGTCGGCAAGAGCACCCTGATCGACGGCCTGATCAAATCGAAAAAGCTCGATGTGGCGGCCATCCGCGGCAAGTGGGAATCGTTCGTGATCGCCACCGTCGAGCAACCCATGCCGGGCGTCGAGCGGGCCCTGGTGATCGCCGGCAGTGACAAGCGCGGCACCATCTACGGCATCTACGAGATCTCCGAACAGATCGGCGTGTCGCCGTGGCATTGGTGGGCCGACGTCCCGGCCCCGCGCCGGCCGGCGCTGTTCGCCCTGCCAGGCGCCTGGGTGCAGGGCCCGCCGGCCGTCAAGTACCGGGGCATCTTCATCAATGACGAGGAACCGGCGCTGGCCGGCTGGTCGCGCGCGAAATTCGGCGGCCTCAACGCCAAGATGTACACGCACATGTTCGAGCTGCTGCTGCGCCTGCGCGCCAACTACCTGTGGCCGGCGATGTGGAGCAGCGCCTTCAACGAGGACGACCCGGACAACCCGCGCCTGGCCGACGCCTACGGCATCGTCATGGGCACCAGCCACCACGAGCCGCTGATACGGGCGCACAAGGAGTGGGCCGCGCACCGCAAGGACTACGGCAACGGCGAATGGAATTACCTGAGCAACGAAGCCGGCCTCAAACGCTTCTTCGCCGACGGCGTGCGTCGCAACAGGGCCTATGAAAGCATCATGACGATGGGCATGCGGGGCGACGGCGACGTCGCCATGCCGGACGCGGGCGGGCTGGAATCGAACAAGAAAATGATCGAGAAGATCATTTGCGACCAGCAGCGGATCATCACGGAACAGAGCGGCGTCGACCAGCGCCAGGTGCCGCAACTGTGGGCCCTGTTCACCGAGGTCCAGAGGTACTACGACGCCGGCCTCAAGGTCCCGGACAACGTCACCTTGCTCTTCACCGACGACAATGTCGGCAACCTGCGCCGCCTGCCCACGCCGGCCGAGCGCGCCCGCCCCGGCGGCTCGGGCATCTATTTTCACATGGACATGAATGGCGGGCCGTTCTCGTACAAGTGGCTCAACAGCAATCCATTGCCGAAGATCTGGGAACAGATGAACCTGGCGCACGCGTACGGCGCCAACCAGATCTGGATCGCCAACGTCGGCGACCTCAAGCCGCTGGAGGTGCCGATCGAATTCTTCCTGCGCCTGGCGTGGGACCCGGCGGCCCTCGGCAAGGACGACATCGGCGCGTGGACGCGGCGCTGGGCCGCGCGCGAGTTCGGCGCCGAGCACGCCGCCGAGATCGCCGATCTGGTGGCGGGTTACGCCAAGTACAACGCCTGGCGCAAGCCCGAACTGGTCAAGCCCGACACCTTCAGCCTGGTGCACTACCGCGAGGCCGAGCGGGTCTCGGCCGCCTGGGATGGCCTGAAACAACGCGCATCGGCGTTGCAGGCCAAGCTGCCGGCCGAGCGGCAGGACGCCTACTACCAGCTGGTGCTGCATCCGATCCTGGCGCTGTCGAACTTCATCGACTTGCACATCGCGGCCGGGCGCAACCACCTGTACGCCGAGCAAGGCCGGTTCGCCGCCAACGCCGAGGCCGGGCGCGTGCGCACCTTGTTCCGGCGCGACCAGGAGCTGTCCGACTTCTACAACAACCGCCTGGCCGGCGGCAAGTGGAAGCACATGATGGACCAAACCCACATCGGCTACAAGGACTGGCGCTCGCCGAACGTCAACCTCATGCCGGCCACCACGGCCGTCAAGGCCGATGCGCCGGGGACGATCGGCATCGCCGTCGACGGCTCGGCGCAAGCCTGGCCCGCCGGCGGCGAAGCGGCGACGCTGCCCGGCTTCGATTCGATCAACCGGCAACGCTCCCACATCGACGTGTACTCGAAAGATGGGCAGCCGCCGCGCTTCACCGCCACGGCCGACAAGCCGTGGGTCAAGCTATCGCGCGCGCCGATGCCCGACGCCGGCAAGGACGAGCGGGTATGGGTCGACATCGACTGGGCCCGGGTGCCGATCGGGCAGGCCCAACTGGCGCGCATCACCGTCGCCGGCGGCGGGCAAAGCTTCACCGTGCAAGCGTTCGCGACATTGGCGACCGACGACGAACGGCGCGCCGGCGCCGGCGCGTTCGGCGGCCTGGCCGGACCGATAGCCTTCGACGCCCAGGACGCCGTGCGCAACGTGCCGGGCAAGGACGCGCGCTGGGAGCTGGTGCCCGACTACGGCCGAGGGCGTGGCGCCATGACCGCGTTCCCGGTGACGGCGCCCAGCGCCACCGGTTTCGCCGACGCGGCGCGGCTCGCGTATCCGGTGTATTTCGCGTATGCCGGCACCTGGCAGGTCGACCTGCTGACCGCGCCAACGCTGGACAATTATCCCGGCCGCGAGCTCGCCGTCGCCCTGGCGATCGACGACCAGGCTCCGCAGATCACCAAGGTGTTTACGCCCGCCAACCGCGAATCGGAGACTTTCCTGGGCAAGCGTCATTATAAGAACACAGGCGACAATGCCCGGGTCATGCGCTTCAAGGTGAAAATCGACGCGCCCGGCAAGTACGATCTAAAGCTCATCATGGTCGACCCGACCATCGTGGTCCAAAAGATCGTTCTTTACGACAGCCCGTTGCC
>JBDSKP010000024.1:0-2881 GCA_039916925.1 Duganella sp. | reverse complement strand
GCCAAGGCGTTGTATGGCGCGACGCGCCGGCCGAATCGGGCGACGAGGCGGTGCTGCGCAAGATCACCGCGCCGTTCTCGCCGGACGGCGGCACGGTGCTGGTCAAGGGCAACCTGGGCCGCGCGGTGATGAAGGTGTCGGCCGTCAAGCCGGAGCACCAGACGGTGGAGGCGCCGGCGCTGGTGTTCAACTCGCAGGAGGATTTCATGGACGCGTACAAGGCCGGCCAGCTCGATCGCGACTTCGTCGCCGTGCTGCGCTTCCAGGGGGCGCGCGCCAACGGCATGCCGGAACTGCACGCGCTCACGCCGGCGCTGGCCAACCTGCAGGACGCCGGCCGCCACGTGGCGTTGGTGACCGACGGCCGCATGTCGGGCGCGTCGGGCAAGGTGCCGGCGGCGATCCACGTGTCGCCGGAGATCTTGGCCGGCGGTCCGCTGGGCCGGGTGCGCGACGGCGACATCATCCGCGTCTGCGCCAAGGACGGCACGCTCGAGGCGCTGGTGGAGCCGGCCGTCTGGAACGCCCGCGAGCAGGCCACGGCCGACCTGACGCCGAACGGCGTGGGCATGGGCCGCGAGCTGTTCGCCATGTTCCGCGACAGTGTGAGCGAGGCGGAGAAGGGCGCGACCACGTTCGCGCTGCCGTCGCCGATACCGACGATCGTCGGCCTGCACGACAAAGACCCGGTCGGCAACACCGTGCCGGGTTCCGATGAAGATTTCTCGATGAAGAAAGAAGCGTAACCATGACTATGACCCTGCTCGACATTATGCGTACCTCGGCCGTGATCCCCGTGATCGCGATTGACGAACCTGAACATGCGGTCCCGCTGGCGAAGGCGCTGGTGGCCGGCGGCATCCGCGTGCTGGAAGTGACGCTGCGCACCAAGCACGGGCTGGCCGCGATCCGCGCCATGTCGGAGGTGGAAGGCGCCATCGTCGGCGTCGGCACGTTGACGCATCCGGAGGAATTCGCCGCCGCGCGCGACGCCGGCGCGGTGTTCGGCGTCTCGCCTGGTTTGACGGCCGCGCTGATCGCCGCCGCCAAGAGCAGCGGCCTGCCGCTGCTGCCGGGCGTGATGACGCCGTCCGAAGTGATGGCCGCGCGCGAGCAGGGCTTCCGCCAGTTGAAGCTGTTCCCGGCGGTGCCGGCGGGCGGCATCGGCATGCTCAACGCCATCAACGGCCCGCTGCCGGACGTGATGTTCTGCCCGACGGGCGGCATCTCGCAGGAGACGGCGTCGCAGTTCCTGGCGCTGAAAAACGTCGCCTGCGTGGGCGGCTCGTGGCTGACACCGAAGGACGCCATCGCCGCCGGCGACTGGGGCCGCATCACCGACCTGGCCAAGGCCGCCAGCGGCCTGCGTTAATACCGTCATCGCCTGAAACGACGCTCCGGCGTCGATGCCGCCCGGTGCAAGCCGGGCGGTTTTTTTCGCCCTACCACACTCCGCGCACTCCGGGGTCAAGTCTAACATTGCTACACGAGCTGAGCTTTAATGCGCGCATTGGCGCCCCTGCGGCCGCGTTCGTGTAGCGATGTTAGACCTGACCCCGTCTTTACAGCACCGATTTCTGCATATGCTCGCGCAGCCATTGGTGGGCGGGGTCGCGGTGCGAGCGTTCGTGCCACAGCATCGCCATCTCGTAGCCGGGCACCGCGACCGGCGGCTCGACCGCTTTGAGCGCGGTGTTGCCGCGCACCAGGCGCGCCGGCAGCATCGCCACCAGGTCCGTGCTTTGCAGGACCGACACCATGAACAGGAAGTGCGGCACCGACAGCGCCACCCGGCGCGTCAGGCCGACGCGCGCCAGCGCCGCATCGGTGACGCCGTGGAAGCCGCCGCCGTCGGGCGATATGAGCACATGGTCCAGCGCGCAGAACTGCTTGAGTGTCGGCCTGCGTTTCAGGCGCGGATGGTCGGCGCGGCCCACCAGCACGTAACGCTCGGCGAACAGCGTGCGGCGCCGCATTCCGGATGGCGAGCCTTCGCTGGTGTGGAAAGCGAGGTCGATCTCGCCTTGCTCCGCCTGTTTCGCGATGCGCGCCGGGATCATTTCCAGCACCGCCAGCCGGGTGCCGGGCGCCGCCGCGCGCAGGCCGGCCAGCGCCGGCAGCAGGATCGTCGATTCGCCGTAGTCGGTGGCGGCGATGCGCCAGGTTTGGTCCGCCGTGGACGGTTCGAACGGATGCGCCGGCGACACCGCGCGGCCGAGCGCCTCCAGCGCCCGCCGCAAGGGTTCGCGCAGCTCCTCGGCCCTGGCGGTCGGCTTCATGCCGCGCGGTCCGGGCAGCAGCAGCGGGTCGCCGAAGATGTCGCGCAGTTTGGCGAGATGCACGCTGACCGAAGGCTGGGAGAAGTTCAGTTTGCGCGCCGCGCGGGTGACGTTGTGCTCCGACAGCAGCACGTCGAGCGTCACCAGCAGGTTCAGGTCAAGCCGTCGTAAATTATCCATCGTAATTATTCATACTAATACCTGCTATATTGGGAATTCATTTCCAATATACCTGACATAGGCCTACGCTGAGTGCTTTCCATCCAGGAGCCAGTCATGAAAGTCCTTCTCGTCTATGCCCATCCCGAGCCGCTGTCCTTGAACGGTTCCATCAAAAACTTCGTCGTCGAGCGTCTGCAGGCCGCCGGCCACACCGTGCAAGTCGCCGATCTGTATGCGATGAAGTGGAAGCCGGCGCTCGACGCGGCCGACAGCCTTGACGGCGCGGCGACCGAACGCTTCGACGCCGCGCTCGATTCCAGGCGCGCGTTCGACAGCGGCCGGCAAAGCGCGGACATCACCCTTGAACAACAAAAGCTGCTGTGGGCCGATACGGTGATCCTGCAGTTTCCGATGTGGTGGTTCTCGATGCCGGCGATTCT
>JBDSKP010000023.1:0-5717 GCA_039916925.1 Duganella sp. | reverse complement strand
AACCTTTCTGCTCACACCAGGTGTCGAACTGGCGAACGGCGCGGAAGTAAGCCGCGCGGGTGTTGTCATTCTCAATCTCTGCCGTGAAGAAGTTAAGGAAGCGCCAGGTCGCCTTCTCGCCCGCGCGCAGGTCGTTCGGATGGGTGACCGGCACCATCTCCAGGCCGACGCCGGTGGGCTTGAACACCGCCATGTCCGGCTCGCCGGTCGAGACGAAGGTCTCCAGCCGGCTGTCCATGCGCGACAGTTTGACGTCGGTGGCGTCGGCCGGCACGTCCTTGGCCAGGCTTTGCTCGGTGCCGCGGAAGCGTTTCACGTCGCCGGCCTTGTCCTTGTAGCTGCCGAACACGCTCTTGGACACCAGCTCGATCTTGTAGGTGCCCGGCTTGGGCAGCTTGAGGTCGAAGCTGTTGCGCATCTTGCCGTTGGCGACGTTCTGCTTTTCCAGCTTGGCGCCGTCGGGGCCGATGATGACGACCGTGTCGATCTTCAGCGGCTGATGGTCGACGTCGAACAGGCCTTCGGAGATGGCCGCGTCGATGGTGACCCAGGCTTCCTTGCCATCGACGATGGTCGACGACGGCAGCAGCCACGGCTTGTGCGCGTGCGCCGTCAGCGCCAGGCCGGCCAGCGCCAGCGCGACCAGCGATTTATTGAGTGTAGACATGTCCCCTGCTTTCTTATGGTTTCAGTTGTACAACCACGGCGCCCAGCTCTTCCTTGCCTTGGCCGGTCAGGTTTTGCGCCGACTTCGGCGGCCACTGCAGCGGCACCTTGACCACCTCGCGGCCACCGGCCTCGCGCGCGGCCTCCACCAGCAGCGTGTAGTTCCCGGCCGGCAGCTTGTCGAGCGCGGCCTTGGCGCCCGGGAAGCTCAGCGACACCTCGCCCGGCGCCTTGGTCGCGCCACTGACGCCGTCCATCGGCATGGCGACGTCGCGCCCGCTCTTGCGCCACCACTGGCGCATGTCCTTGAGCCACTTGGTGCCGGCGTTGTCCTTCTTCTTGGTGTCGTACAGCACGGCCAGGTTGGTCACCACCTTCTGGTCGGCGTTCTCCAGCCACGCGGCGATGTAGGGGCGGTGGTATTCGGCGACATTCAATTGCGGCACGTCGAGTTTAAGGGCCAGGTCGGCGCCCATGGCCGAGGCGCTGGCCAGCGGCAGGCTTAACGCGATGGAATAACGTAATTTCATGGAGTACCCGAGGTTGTGCGAATTAATGGATGAACAGCAAAGCGATAACAAACGGAATCAAAATACCCAGGCCCACCATCGGCCACGTGAACGGCCGGTTGGCGGCGTGGAACTTCAGTATCAATAAACCGGTGATGCAAAACACCAGGCAGGCGCCGGCGAAGATGTCGATGAACCAGTTCCAGGCGGCGCCCGTGTTGCGACCCTTGTGGACGTCGTTGAGCCACGAGATCCAGCCGCGGTCGGTGTTTTCGAACTCGGCCGCGCCGTCGTCGAGCGCGATACGCACCCAGGCGTCGCCGCCGGCCTTGGGCAGCGGCAGATAGACCTCGTCGGCGGCCCACTCGGCGGCGCGGCCGCCGGCCTGCACCTTCCAGGTGTCGCGCAGCCATTGCTCGGCGGCCGCCGGCAGCGGTTCCTTGGCGCCGTCGTGATCGGCCGCGTAGGCGCGCAAGCGCGCCGTCAGCGCGGCCGGCAAGGTGGCCTGGCGCCGCTCCACCGACGGCTTGGCCTCGATCTGCGACGCGTGGTTCAAGGTGATGCCGGTGATGCTGAACAAAAACATGCCAAGCAGGCACAGGGCCGAGCTGATCCAGTGCCACTGGTGCAGATTCTTCAGCCACACCGCACGGCTGGCATTGCTGGCTTGTTGCGCGCCCATTCACGTCCTTGGTTAAATAATTGCCTCTGAGCTAGGCACGATGGCAAATGATAATAATTATCATTTGCGTTGTCAACCTGTCCAATGTAACGCCTGTGTAAAGTAGCCAGTGTAAGGTAGCGTGTGACCGCGTACAGAACGCGGCCCCGGCGGCGCGTATGCTGGGACCGTATCACCGCTCGTATCACTCCCTGGCATTACTATTTATACCGGAGGCGCACCATGCCGTTGTATTCGCAAGACCAGATCAACACCATCGCCGCCAAGATCAAGGATGTGCGGTTCGGCATGTTCACCACCTTCGAGTCCGGCCAGGCGCTCACCAGCCGGCCGCTGACCACGCAGCAGCTCGACAACGAAGGCAACCTGTGGTTCTTCGCCTCGGACGAGGCGGCGTTCATGTTCGACCTGCCCAAGCACCCGGACGTCAATATCAGCTACTCGGACCCGGAGCGCAACCTGTATCTGTCGATTTCCGGCCGCGCCCACGTGCTCAAGGACCGGGCCAAGGCGCGCGAACTGTGGACCGCGGCCGCGCGCAGCTGGTTTCCCGACGGCGTCGACGATCCGCACCTGACGCTGATCCGGGTGCGCATCGAGTCGGCCGAATACTGGGACGCCGGCTCGACCAAGATGAAACAGCTGGTGCAGATCGCCCGCTCGGCCATCACCGGCCGCGCGAACATGGCCATGACACGCCACACCACGATCTGCCTGTAGCCGCGCCGGAACCAAGCCGGCGCCGCATGGTCTGAACCTCGGACGCAAGTTCGACGAGCCCGAGGTGCAGAAGGACATCCACCTGATGCCCTACACCATCATCCGCGCCGACAACGGCGACGCCTGGATCAAGGCGCGCGGCAACCAGCCGGCGGTGACGGTCAAGGCCTACCAGGGCGAGCGCGACATCGTCAGCGGCAACAAGCGGCTGGGCGCATCGACGCCGCCATCGCCGCGCTCGACGCCGCGGTGAAGGGCGACAACCAGGCCGATATCGAATCGAAAACGGCGGCGCTGTCGGCGGCGGCGCAAAAGCTCGGTGAGCGGATGTACGCCCATGCCGATGACGCCGGCCAGCCGCCGGAGGACGTGGTCGACGCCGACTTCAAGGAAGTGCGCAAATAGTCGATCTACCCGGATGCGGTGAGCGATACGCCAGCCCTGCCTCTTAGGGGTCGTACCCGGTGGGGTACGACCCCGCGTGGCCGTGCGGGTCAAAAAAAAGATCCGCGGGCGCGATGCCCGCGGATCCAAAACGGCGGGGCCTCAGAGGATAAGACCGCGCCGCACATCAAGATTTGGAGCCGGAGCTGCCGGCGGAACCGGAACGGTTGCCGCCGCCGTCATCCTCGTCGCGCGCGCTGGCCTTGTTGCCGCCGCCGGAGCCGGAGCGCGAGCCGCCGGTGGCGCTTTGGCTGTTGGGATCGTTCTTGTGGCTCATCGCGCCGGCGCGCCGCGCCTCTTCGGAAGTGAATTCGTGGGCCGTGCCTTTTTCATGGGCCGCGCGGCCGCCTTCGGCCGCGATCTGGCGCTGCTGTTGCGGATCCATCGACGCGAAGCCGCGTTTTTTGGGCTCGCTCTGCTCGTTGCCGGATTTTCCGCCCTGCTTGCTGCCGCTCTTGTCATTCGTCGCCATGGTCGTCTCCTTGGATCAAACTGCATCATTGCTGGCATACCTGGTTCATCATCCTGCTTGCGTCACAGGTGAAGTCATCGTAGTGCACAGCACAGCCGCGTAATATAGGACATGCGCAGCAGCGCATGTAGGACCATTCCCTGTGCCGCTCTCACCGCGGCGTGGCATGCGGCTTGACAGGCACCTCGACCACCGTGTCGCCGCTGGTGACGAACAGCCGCTCGCCCGGCTCCGGCAGCACCGGATGGCCGCCCGTGAAGGTGCCGAACGCCGGCAGCACCACCCGCCCCTCGCCGACCAGGAAGCACGGCAGCAACAGCGAATCCCAGCCGGCGCGCAGCCGGCACACCGGATGCACGTGGCCGGCCATCAGGTAACCGGGCACCAGCAGGTCCGGGTGGTGGCAGAACGCGAACGGCGCCTGCCGCAGCGGCTCGTCGACCATGTCGATGGCCAGCCGGGCCGGCGGATCGCCGGCGTGGGCGTCGTGATTGCCGCGCACGACCGTCAGCTTCAACGCCGGCCGCGCCAGGCGCCAGCCGTGGATCGCCGTCATCGTCGCCTCGGCGTGCGCCGCCTTCGCATGCAGGAAGTCGCCCAGGAACAGGATCTCGCGCACCGCGTGGCGCGCCAGCAGCATGTCGAGCGCGCGCAAGTTGGCCGCCGTGGTCCCGCCGGGCACCGGCACGCCCAGCGCGCGGAACGAGGCCGCCTTGCCGAAGTGGATGTCGGCGATGATCAGCATTTTTTCGCGCGGCCAGTACAGCGCCTTCTCCGGCAGTAGCCACACCCGCTCGCCCGCCAGCTCGATCGCCAGCGTGCCCGCTTCCTCCATCAATGGTGCCTTGTCGATTGCAATCCTCATGGTCCGGCCGCCTTTTCAAGTTCGCGCACCAGCCTGGCGACGCGATCCGACAGTTTTTCGGTACTGAGCTTTTCGCGGAAGCGCTCGACCATCAGCGCGAAGCCGAACGGCGTCGCCCGCTTGGTTCCATGATAACTGACTTGACGCGCTTGCAACGCCTCCAGTGTGGCGCGCAAGCGATTCAATTCCAGCTCCTGCTCCAGCACCTCGCACTGCGCCTGGGTGAGTAGCAGGTTGCCAGCGTCGTGGCGGGTGAACACGGAGAAAAAAAGCGACGACGACGCCTGCAACTGGCGCGCGCTTTTGGGCTGGCCCGGGTAGCCCTGGAACACCAGCCCGGCGATGCGGGCGATCTCGCGGAAGCGCCGCTGCGACAGCTCGGTCGCGTTCAGGCTGGCCAGCACGTCCTCCAGCAGATGCTCGGTGCTGAACAGGCCGACGCCGGCGCCGCTGGCGCCCGACGCCGCGCCGATCAGCGCCGCCCAGTCGATCTCCTGCGGCGCCAGCAGCTCGAAGCCGTAATCGTTGACGGCGATCGAGAACGTCGCCGGCGTCATTCGCCCGACCCGCCACGCCAGCAGCGACGCCAGCCCGATGTGCACCGAGCGGCCGGCGAACGGGAACATGAACAGGTGCCGGCCCTCGCGGCTGTGCATGCTCTCGACGACGGTGGTGTCGGGCGTCGGCAGCGCCGACCAGCGCCGCTGGATCTCCAGCAGCGGTTTGATCGCCCGCATCTCCGGGCCGTCGTAGCGGTCCAGCGTGGCCAGCCGGAGCTGCTCGAGCGCCGCGTGCGCCAGCTCAGACGACATCGGCATCTTGCCGCCCTGCCAGCGCGGCACCGCGCCCTTGGCGCCCGTGGCGCGGCGCACATAGGCGGTCATCTCGTGCAGGCGCACGAATTCCAGCACGCGCCCGCCGAACAGGAAATGATCGCCCTTGCGCAGGCGCGAGATGAACGATTCCTCGACGCTGCCGATCCGCCCGCCGGTGAGGAACTTGACCTGCAGCGAACTGTCGGAAACGATGGTGCCGATGCCCATGCGGTGGCGCCGCCCCAGCGCCGCGTCGGGCACGCGGTAGACGCCCTCCTCGTCCGGCAGCACGCGCCGGTATTCCGGATAGACAGCCAGCGTCTGGCCGCCGCGCGCGACGAAGTCCAGCGCCCACTGCCATTCCCGCGGCGTCAGCGCGCGGTACGACCAGGCCGTGCGCACCTCGTCGTACAGCGCGTCGGGGCGAAAACCGCCGCCCAGCGCGACCGTGACCAGATGCTGCACCAGCACGTCGAGCGGGTTATGCAGCGGCGGACGATCCTCAAGCTGCCCCTGCGCAATCGCGTCGCGCGCCGCCGAAACT
>JBDSKP010000022.1:0-5655 GCA_039916925.1 Duganella sp. | reverse complement strand
CCAGCCAGGCGCACCTTGCACACGCCGCCGAGGATTTCCATCGTCTCCGGCGCCCCGGTGTTGAAGGTCAGGCTGGAAGGGAAGATCACACCGACGCTTTTCTTGCTGCCGTCGGCGAAAATCACATTGTGCGAAACGCATTTGCCGTCGAAATAGATATTCGATTTCTTGACGACGCTGACTTGATCAAATTGAGCACTCATGCTGCTGTTTTTCCTTGTTGGGCTTAGGGGGTGGGGGGAGGCGGGCCGTCCGCGCACATGACGCGGTTGCGGCCTGCGTGTTTTGCGGCGTACAGCGCCTGGTCGGCCAGTTCGACCAAATCCTCGACGCGCGTCAACGGCGAAGGGATCACGCTGGCCACGCCGATCGACATCGTCACGGACGAGCGGTCGGTGGTGGCCTGGGGATTCTCGATGGCTAGCTGTTCCAGGTGTCGGCGGCATGACTCGGCCACGATCAGTGCCCCGGTCAGTGGTGTCTCCGGCAGGATAATGGCGAATTCCTCGCCGCCGTAGCGCGCCGCCAGGTCGGCGGGGCGCTTTAAATGTTCGGTCAATACCGCGGCCACCTTCTTCAGGCACAAATCGCCCGCCAGGTGGCCGAAGCTGTCGTTATACAGCTTGAAGAAATCCACGTCGCACATCAGCAGCGTCAGTGGTTTCTTGTCGCGCTGCGCGCGCTGCCATTCGGTCTGCATGATTTCGTCGAAGCGGCGGCGGTTGGCGATGCCGGTCAGCGCGTCGAGCGCCGCCAGCTTTTGCAGTTCGATGTTGGCGTCGGCCAGGTTCTTCTGGCTCTCGCGCAGGAAGCGGAACGCCTGGTCGCGCTGCAGGCGGCTGACATGGGCGCCGGAGTGATAGCGCACGCGGGCCAGCAGCTCGAGCTTGTCGGGCAGCTTGACCATGTAGTCGTTGGCGCCGGTGACGAAGCTGTGCGCCTTCAGTTTCGGGTCTTCCTTGGCCGACAGCACGATCACCGGCACGTGGCGCAGCGATTCCTCGTCGCGGTAGATCTTGATCAGGCCGAAACCGTCGATGGTCGGCATCACCAGATCCTGCAGGATCACGGTCGGCTGCAGCTGCAACGCCGTCGCCAGCGCCTGTCCGGCCTCGGTGACGTAATGGAATTCGATATCGGCCTGGTCGCTGAGCATGCGGCGCACCGCTTCGACGATGATCAACTGGTCGTCCACCAATAGCACGCGGACCTTGAAGGTGGTCAGCGCCGCTTCCTGATCTGCTGCGAATACTTGTGCTTCGGACATCGGTATTTTCTTTAAGTGTGGGGCGCGCGCCGATCAGCGGCTGCCCAGCGTGCTGCGTAAAACAGGGCCGATCTTCGTCAGCGGCAGCACCATTTGCGCCGCGTCCAGTTCGGCGGCCGCGCGCGGCATGCCGTAGACGGCGCTGCTGGCCTGGTCCTGCGCGATCGTCGTGTGGCCCGCGCGGCGCATCGCCAGCAGGCCCTCGGCGCCGTCGCGGCCCATGCCGGTCAGCAGCACGCCGATCGCTTCGCCCTTCCAGTGCTGGGCGACGCAATGGAAAAACACGTCGACCGACGGCCGGTAGGCGTATTCCTTGGGATTGGCATCGTACCGCAAGCGATAATTTTGATCCAGCGTTAAGTGATCGTTGCTCTTGGCGACAAGGACGGTGCCGGCGGCCAGCTCGTCGCCTTCCTCGGCCGAGCGCACCGGCATGTCGAGCTGCTCGCCGAGCCAGCGCGCGAAGTTGTCGGCGAAGTGCTGGTCGATGTGCTGCACCACCACGATGGCGCAGCCGCGCGGCGGCGTCCAGCCGGCCAGCATCTTGGACACGGCCATCGGCCCGCCGGTCGAGGCGCCGATCGCCAGCAGCGACGTCACCGGCGCCGGACCGCCCGCCGTGTCGGCGCCGTGGCCACTGGCGCCGGGGGCAGTCCTGGGCGCCATCGCCTGGTTGCCGCCGCTGTGGCGTATCAATTTGTCCATGGTCCGTATCTTGGCCAGCAGCTCGGCGTCGCCGCCCGGCTGGCCCTGCAGCACCGGCGTGGCCGTGACGTCGAGCGCGCCGGCGCCCAGCGCGCGGAACACCTGGTTGACATTGTCCTGCGGCCGGCCGGTGACCACCAGGATCGCGCACGGGCTGTGCTCCATGATCTGGCGGGTCGCCTCGACGCCGTCCAGTTCCGGCATGTTCAAGTCCATCAGGATCAGGTCGGGGCGGTTGTCGGCGCACATGCGCACCGCCTCCGCGCCGGTGCGGGCGATCCACAGTACCTGGTGTTCGGCGGTGCTGGCCACCACGCGCCGCAGCGCTTCGGCCGCCATGGCGACATCGTTGGCGATGGCGATCTTCATCTGCTGGCGTCTCCAATCAAGTCGCTGACCGCGTCCAGCAGCGTCTCGTCGTGGAAGCTGCCCTTGGTCAGGTAGTAGTCGGCGCCGGCCGAGAGCCCGCGCGCCCGGTCTTCGGGCCTGTCTTTATAAGAGACTATCATGACTGGCAGCTTGTGGAGGTGAATGTCTTTTTTGATCAGTGTGACCAGTTCGATGCCGTCCATCCGTGGCATGTCGACATCGGTGATCACCAGGTCGTAGTCGCCGCTGCGCACCACGTTCCAGCCGTCGATGCCGTCGATCGCGATGTCGACCTGGAAGCCCCTGCCGAGCAGCAGCTTGCGCTCCATTTCGCGCACCGTCAGCGAGTCGTCGACCACCAGGATGCGTTTGGTCTTGCGCCGTTCCGCGTGGTCGGACTTGGTCAGCTGGTGCAGGCCGCCCTCGTGCAGCAGCTTTTCGATCGACAGCAGCAGGTCCGGCACGTCCAGGATCAGCACCGGCTCGCCGTCGTCGAGCAGGGCGGCGGCCGAGATGTCGCGCATCTTGCCGAAGATCGGATCGATGCTTTGCACCGCCAGGCTTTGCTCGCCGCGGATGGTGTCGACCACCAGCGCGTAGCGGCGCGCGCCGGCGCCGATCACCACCGCCGCCAGCTCGCCGGCGCCGGCGTCGGTGTCGCCCAGCTCGAGCACCTGCGAGGCCGACACCAGGCCCAGATGCTCGCCGCCGAGGTCGAAGAACTGCTTGTTTTCCAGTGTGTGGATGGCGCCCTGCGGGACCATGACGACCCGTTCGACCTGGGCGATTGGCATGGCGTAGGCCTCGCCCTTGACGTCGACCACCAGCGTGCGCACGACGGACTGGGTCAGCGGCAGCGTGATGCAGGTGCGGAAGCCGACTCCCAGCTCCGATTCGATGCGCACCGTGCCGTTTTGCGAGCGTATGGTTTCGTGCACGATGTCCAGTCCCACGCCGCGTCCGGAAATCTCGGTGGTGCTTTCCTTGAGGCTGAAGGCCGGCAGGAACAGGAATTCCAGCAGCTCCGCCGACGACAGCGAACCGGCCATCTGGGGGCTGGCCATTTTCCGTTCGACCACCCGGCGGCGGATTTTTTCCAGATCGACGCCGCGGCCGTCGTCGCTGATTTCGATACTGAGCATGCCGGCGCGGTGCTTGGCCTCCAGCGCGATGGTGCCGGTGCCCGGCTTGCCGGCGGCGGTGCGCGCCGCCGCCGTGTCCATGCCATGGTCGATGGCGTTGCGCAGCATGTGGTTGAGCGGACTTTCGATCCTGGCCAGGATGTCGCGGTCGACCAGCGTGTCCTCGCCGATGATCAGCAGCCGCACGTCCTTGCCCATGGTGCGCGCCAGATCGCGCACCATGCGCGGAAACGATTGCACGCCATCGCGGAAGGGGCGCATGCGCAGGGCCAGCACCTCGTCGACGATGCCTTGCGAGACGGCCAGCAGGCGGCGTTCGTAGGCTTCGATCTCGGCGATGTGCTCCAGCACGAACTGCTTGAGCGGATGGGTCTTTTGCAGCGCCATCAGGGACTGTTCCTTCAGTTTGGCGTCGGTGCTGTTGGCGATCGCCTCGTGCAGCTGCTCGATCACGGCAAACAGGCTGCTCTGGTTGCGCTTGAAACGCTGCATGTTCTGGATGAACGGGTGCATCTGGTGCGCGCTGATGCGCGACTCGCTGGCCAGCGACAGCAGCCGGTCGAAGTTCTGCGCGGCCTTGGGCGCCCCCTGCGCGCGCGCCGGCGGCGTCGGCGCTTCCTCGCGGGCCGGCGCCGGCGCGGCGATGGCGGGCGAGGGCGCCGTCACCGGCGCCGTCACTGGCGCCGACACCGGCGGCAACAGGCCGGCCTCGGACCGCAAGTCGACCGGTTCCGGAAGGAAGGCGATGGTGGTGATGCTGTCGAGCGTGCGCTGGACATGGGCGGCGTTGGCGCCGAGCCAGGCGTCAAGACCGCTGTCCTGGAGGCGCGACAGCTGCAGTATCAGATCGACGCCGGCCAGCAGCACGTCCACCCGGTTGGGCGTGAGCGCCAGTTTGCCGTGTTGGGCGGCGATGAAGGCGTCCTCCATGCGGTGCGCCAGTTGCACCACCACCTCCAGGCCGACGATGGCGGCCGCGCCCTTGATCGAGTGGGCCGCGCGCATCATCGATTCGACCGCGCCGGCGTCGTCCTTGAGGCGCTCCATGGCCAGCAGGCCGTCGGTCAGGATCTGGGTCTGGCTGTCCGCCTCCATGCGGAACAGGTCCATCATGGAGAACTGGCTCAGGTCTTCGTTGTTATCCTGGCTCATCGCAGCGTCCTCGCGAGTTGGTAGCCGATCAAGGTCGCGTCGAGCATCCCGATATGCATGTCCTGATGCGATATCACGCCCGACAGGAAGCGGCTCAGACCCTTGTTGATGGTGGCGGCCGGCGCCTGCACCGTGGCCGAGGCGTAGCGCATGATGCCGTGCAGGTCGGCCACCGGCAGCGCGTACGACTGGCCCTCCCACTGTATCAGCAGCAGGCGCGCGAAGGTGTGGCGGTGGGTGGCCGCCGCGCCTTCGCTGTCGTCGACGCCCAGCAGCGCCGCCAGCGACATGCACGGATACAGCGTGCCGCCGACGTTGACGATGCCGATCAGTCCCGGCGTGACGCGGTGCGGCAGCCGGTGCGGCTTGGCCTGCGGCGCCACCGAGACGAACAACCTGGTCGGCAGCGACAGCCATTCGCGGCCGATGCGGAACACCAGGCATGAGGCGTCCAGCACTTGCGTGTCGGTCGCGGCCTGGCGGAAGTGTTCGGCCCAGTCCTTTTTGTAGTCGTCGCCGACGAGGCGCTGCAGGTTGCGCTGCGCGGCGTCGGCATAGACGTCGCAGTTGCGGCAGTGGACGTGGCGCGCCAGCTTTTCGCAACTCTGGTCGCCGACCACGCCGATGCGGTTCCAGCAGTCTTCGACGCCGGCGAGGGAAACGGGTTGGATGGTGATCGTCATGTGTGGGCGCCCTTATGATGCCTGCTGGCGTTTGTAGATGCGCGCGGCGCGCGCCTTGAGCGCGGCGGCGGTGGCGGCGTCGCTGTTGGTCTCGGCCAGCAGGGCCAGATGGCATAACGCTTCGTAGTGGTCCGGCTGTAGATAGATGCAGCGCTTCCAGTAGTCCTCGGCCAGCTGCAGCTTTTTGGTCAGCTCGTTGAGCAACCCGAGGATGAAATAGGCCTCGGCCGAATCGGGCACCAGCGCCAGATGGTCGCGGCACTTGTCCTCGGCTTCCTTGAGCTGTCCCAGGTCGGCCAGGCGGTGCGCCACGGCCAGCAGGTCGGTGGCCGGCGGC
>JBDSKP010000021.1:0-4421 GCA_039916925.1 Duganella sp. | reverse complement strand
GCCGAACAGCACGATTTGCAGCAGCTTGCGCTTTTCCGTCTCCAGGTTGCTCAGCAGCCGCAGCGCCTCCAGGCTTTCGACCGGGATCGCCTGCGCCTCGTCGAGCAGCAGCATGACCTGCTTGCCCGCGTGCGCCAACTCGATCAGGCGGAAGGTGATCGACTTGAGCATCTGGTGCTGGTCGACGTCGCGCGCCAGCGTCACCTCCAGCTCGTCGGCCAGCGCCAGCATCAGCGTGCGCGGCTCCAGGTACGGGTTGGGGATGTAGGCGGTGACGAACTCCGGCCCGACGGTGGCGATGAATTTACGGCACAGCAGCGTCTTGCCGGTGCCCACCTCGCCGGTGATCTTGATGAAGCCCTCGCCGCTCTTGGCCGCCACCAGCAGCGTGTTCAGCGCCTCCTGCGAATGCGGGCTGGTGAAGAAATAGCTGGTGTCCGGCGTGATGCTGAACGGCGCCTCGCGCAGGCCGAAGTGTTTGCTGTACATATTAGTTGCGCTCCCGGGCGCGGCGCGGATCGAGCTCCTTGATGCGGCGCCCGCTGTCGAGCAGGTCCTGGTTCCAGTCGGTGCTCGACTCGACGATGGTCGGCTTGATCAGCACCACCAGCTCGCGCTTCTGGATCACCTCGCCGGTTGTGCGGAACAGCGCGCCGACCACGGGGATCTCGCTGGCGCCGGGCACGCCGGAGCGGTCCGACGTCGTCGCCTGGCGCATCAGCCCGCCGATGGCGACCACCTGGCCGTCCTGGCCGCGCACCATGCTGTCCATCTCCGATGTCGACGACGCCGCCAACGGCAGGCTGAAGTTCCCCAACGCGCCCAGGTTGACGCCCTTGTTGACGGTCGATACCTGGCTGACCGACGGATGCACATGCAGGATGATGTTGCCGTGATCGTCGATCTGCGGCGTCACGTCCAGCACCACGCCGGAGAAGAACGGTTGCAGCGTCAACGTCGGCGTGGTGACGCCGGTGCCGGTGCCCGTGGTGGTCGTCGTGGTGCTGATGCCGGTCACGAAGAACTCGTCGGTGCCGATCTTGAGCAGCGCCTTCTGGTTGTTGAGCGTCGCGATGCGCGGGCTCGACAGCACATGCACGGTGCCCTGCCCCTCGAGGAAGGAAATCAAGGCGGCGAAATTACTGGTCTGGAACGCCAGGCCGAACAGCGAGCCGACCGCGTCGGACACGGCACCGATCGACGAGCCCGGCACGGCGATGGTGCCGGCCGCGCCGTTGGTGCTGAGCGAACCGCTCACACCCAGCGGTGTCAACGACGTGCCCGGCTGCACCAACCCGGCCGAGATGCGGCTGTTGGTGCTCAGCTTGCCGAAGGCGGCCCAGTTGATGCCGCTCTGGAAGTTGCTGTTCAACTCCACCTCCAGGATCTTCGCCTCCAGGATCACTTGGCGCTCGACCGACAGCTGGGTCGCGCGCAGATACTGGTCGACATTGCGCAACTCGTCGGGCATGGCGCGGATCACGATCACGCCCGACTGGGGACTGATGGTCACGCTGCGGCCATCCTTGCCCGGCTCGATGATCGCCTCCAGCGCCGTTTTGAGTTCGAGCCAGAAATCGCTGCTCGAGCTCGTCTGCACGTTGGCCGCGTCCCGCTGCGACTGGCCGCCGCCAGGCTGGTTGCCGTTGTTGCCGTTGTTGCCCGAATTGTCGCCGCCGCCGGAGTTGTTCCCCGAGTTGTTGCCACCCGAATTGTTTTGCGAACCGCTGTTGCTGGTGCCGGCGCTGGCCACCGACGTCGACGACACGCGCAGGCTCGACACGCCCTTGCGGATGCCCGTCAGGTAATTGACCTTGAACATCTTGGTCTGCATCGTCAACGGACGGATGTAGATGCGCGTGCCTTCGATCTTGTAGTCGTAGCCGTACAGCTCGCGCACGGCGTCGAGCGCCTCGACCAAGGTCACATCCTTCAGGTTGGCGGTGATGTTGCCGGTCACGTCAGGATTGATCAGCATGTTGTAGCGCGTGCCGGCCACGATGGAATTGAAGAACTGCTGCACCGGCACGTTGTTGAACGACACGTTGAAACGCTCCTCGAGCACCGCGCGCGCCTTCGGCAACTGCTCGGCCAGCTGCGTCGCCGGCGGCAGCAAGGCGCTGGCCACGGCGTCGGCCTGGGCGGCGACGGGCGGCTTGGCCTTGAGCGCGGCGTCGACCTCGGCGTTGATCTTGTTGTAGGTATCGGGCTTCGGCGGCGTCGAGCAGCCGTTCAGCAGCAGCGTCGTCAGGATGGCGATGGTCAGTGTCTTTTGCATATGCATTCGTTTAACGTTTGTGAGCGGAAGCGTTGGCCTCCGCAGCGGCATCTGGGAACAAGGTCAACACCTGTTTCGACCGTCCGTGTTGCAACACCACTTGATTCTTGCCGATCTTGACCAGCACCGCGCCGTTGATCTTGTCGCCCTTGCGCAAGGTCTGGCCGTCGATCACCGCCACCTCGCGCCCGCGCGAGCCGATCAGCACCGACTGCAATTGCGGCCCGCTGCTAAGGACGGGCGCCGCGATCACCCCCGGCGCCAGCGGGCGCGATTCGGGCGGCGGCTGGGTCGGATCGGCCAGGTTCTGCGCCGACGCCGGCGGCGCCGCCAGCACCAGCGCCGACAGCGCGCCGGCCAGGCAAGCACGCCACGGGGCGCCGCTCATATTTTCATCCATTTCTGATCCAGACTGAGCGTGTACAGCGTTAAGGTCAGGCGCGAATTCGGATACTCCTGCGCGTCCAGGCTGGCCTTGCCCCAGAACAGTTGCACCGGCAACGCCTCCAGCGCGGCCATGTAGCCGATCATGTCCAGATAGCTGCCCTGCAAGACGATCTCGACGCCGTGCCGGTACAGCAGCTCGCGCGGCTTGGGCGGCGCCGGCTGGGCTTGCGGATTGGGCGCCACCGCCGGTGTCGCGGCCAGCGGTGCGGCCGATGGCGCGGTTTGGACGGCAGGCGTCAGGGATTCAGTCATGCCGGTCACCGGCAACGTCTTCAGCGCCATCAAGCGCAATTTGCCATGGCCGCGCAGCAGGTTTTCCAGCAACGGCGCGATCTTCTCCGGTGCCACCAAGCCTTTTTGCACCGCCAGCAGTCCCGCACTGATACGGTCGATCTCGGCGCGGGTCGATTGCAAGCGGGCACGCTCCTGCGCATCCGGATCGAGGTTGAAGCCTTGCGCCTTGGCCGTGATCTCCAGGTCGATGCCGGCGACCTGGTTTTGCTGCTGCTTGATCTGGGCCAGCAGCACCTTTTGCCTTGTCAGCATTGGCTCGACGGCCAGCGTGTAAATCAGGAACAGGATCGCTCCCGTCGCCGCCACGAACACCATCGCCCGCTCGCGCAAGGTCAACGCGTCCAGCTTCGTGCTGAGCTTGATCCATTGCTGTAGCAGTTGCTGCTTCATTGTTCGGTCCTGACAGCGGTCGATTGCAGGCTGAATTGCACGAACGGCGCCGGTGTCGTCGCCGTTGCGGCCGGCGTGGATGGCGCCGGCGGCGTCGCCTGTGCAGACGTCGCGGCCGTTGCGGCGCCGGTGGCCGGCGCTGCCGTCGGCATCGGCTGCGCGTCCGGCCGCGAAATATCAAGGCTGGCGAAACTCTTGCCGCGCATAACCCGCTCCGACTTCAGGCGCGCGATGTAGGCCGGTATCAAGGTCGGCTGCATGGCCCTGCCCTGCACGCCGATATCGTTGCCGGCGCCGACGATGGACACGCCCGTCAGCCACAGCCCGTTGACGTTCTGTCGCGACAACGCGCGGAAATATTCCGCGTAGCCGGCCGCGTTGCCCAGCGTGCCGTCGCGCAGCACCGATTCCACCTGCTTGAGCGACCTCAGCTCCACCTCCGCCTGCGCGACTTCCGTCGCCAGGGTCGCGCTCTTCTGGCGCGGCGCGAACTGCTTGTTGGCCTCCACCAGACGGCGCTCGCGGTCGGCCAACTGGATTTTGCCGGCGTCGGCGGTACGCTCCAGGTCCGCCACGCGCTGGCCGGCGTACCAGGTCAGCAACAGCGCGCCGGCGACGATCACGCCCAGCGCCTCGACCATCGGCAAGGCCGCGAACACCTTCTTCTGCTTGAGGAAGATCGGGTTGAACAGGTTGATTTGCTGGCTCACAGCACCACCTCCTCGTGCCGCAGGGCCGCGCCCAAGGTCAGGAAGAACCGCTGCTGCTGCTCGACGTCCAGCAACGCCGGCACCTTCGTCAGATCGAACACATCCTCCAGGCCCATCGCCTCGACCGGCATGTACAGATTGGCCGCCAGATACTCGTGCAAACCCGGCGCGCCGGTCGGCGCCAGCAGCAGCTTGATCACGTTGACGTAGTTGAACTGGCGGTCGAAGTGGTCCAGCGAGCGCTGCAGCTCCAGCGTGATCTTGTCGAAGAAGGTCTGCTGCTTGTCGGTGTCCGGTTCCAG
>JBDSKP010000020.1:0-2555 GCA_039916925.1 Duganella sp. | reverse complement strand
GTGGCGGGCGCCGCGGCGCCGACGATGGTCTCAGGCAGGCGCATGCCGCGGAAGCCCTGCTCCTGTGGCGCGCCGGCGCCGCCGCTGCTTTCCGGGCTGCTGATGATCTTCAGGCCCATGGCCACGGTGATGGCGCCGCTGGTCCAGCGCAGCTCGAACACGCCGCCTTCGCGCTTTTGCTTGGTGGCCGCGTCGATCATGCGTTTGAGGCCGAATTGACCCGGCTCGTTGAACACTTCGACGCTGCGGCCGTCGAACGTCACCGCCGCGATGCGCGCGCCCGGCACGCCCTGGGTGCCGGGATGGACCATGTTGGTCCATTGCGCCGGCGTGTTGCGGTAGCGGATCTGCTGGCCGTCGATGTCGACGGTGTATTCCAGGGTCCCCGGCGCCGGCATCGGCTGGAGCTGAAACACCGTCTGCGCGGAGGCCGACGGCGCCGCCACGCCGCCGGCACCGATCGGCGCGATCCAGCCGGGGAAGCGCGCCAGCGTTTGCGGCGCCAGCGTGATGCCCATGTCGGCCCAGGTGCGCGGCGCCAGCACGTCGCCACGGCGCAGCACCAGGGGACCCATCGCGGTGGTGGCGAATTTGGCGATCAGTCCATCCGGGCCGAAAAACTGCGCGATCTCGGTGCCGGCCGCCTCAATGCGGGCGTTGGGCGAGAACGGGTACTTGTTGGCCAGCGATTGCTGGAACGGCTCGTAGACCTGCGCCAGCCAGGTCTTGTTGATCTCCGCCTCGGCCGGTCCGATCAACACGGCGAAAGTCTGCATCAGCGGCCGCACCAGGATGGGACGGATCGCCGTTTTTTGCGAATCGCTCATCCCGGTCAGCATTTGCTCGTCGACGTAGCGCAGCGCGTCGGCCAGTTCCGAACCGGTGCCTTCGAGCGTCTGCCGCATGAACTGGCGCGCGCCGGGACCGGGGTCGCCCTGGTTCTTCAACTGATTGAGACGGCTGCGCAGCTTGGACAAGGTATCCATGTACGCGCGCATCAGCGACGCGTCCTTGTCCTTGGCGGCGACCAGCTTGCCGACGCCGGCGAACTCGCGGCCGATCGGCCCCATGGGCTTGTCCACGCGCGCCTGGTCCAGCTGCACATTGACGTTGACCTGCGACGGTCCGCGCTGCATGATGCTGTTTTTTAGCCAATTGACGAAGCCCGACTGCGCCTCTTTGAGCTCGGTGCTCATCACCGCCGGGTTGTCCCACGACGTCTGCTGATGGATGGTGCTGAGCAGCTTCGATATCGGCGACGATTGCGGATCGCCCAGGCGGTTCATGGCAACGACCGCCGCGTCGAAGCCGTTCAGGTTGGCGATGGTGACGCCTTGCACGAACTTCTGCCATTCGCGCGCGTAATCGGCCTTGTACAAATCGGTCAGTCCCTTCTGGATTTGTTCCGGGCTGCCTTCCAGCGTCAGATCGTCGCGCGCGGCGGTCTTGAGCACCCAGTCGGCGCTTTGCAGTTCGTGCGTCGCCGCCTCGCGGAAGGCGTCCTGCACGTACTTCTCCCACGCCTCGCGGGTGTAGGCGCCGGCGATCGCGTGACTGCCGGTGACCAGCGACTGATCCTGCTCGCCGACCATGCGCGCCACCGTCATCGCCGGAAAGCGGGTATTGGCGCGGGCGCGGATGTCGGCATAGACGCGCTCCCGCGCCGGCATGCCGCGCACCACGCGCTTCAGGTTTTCGCGCGCCTGGTCGATCAGCGCCAGCTTCGGCTCCACGCGCGGCCACGAGGGGTCGACGATCTGCGCCAGGTAGAAAGTCATCAGCCGCTCGGCGCTGTGGATCATCTGCTCGCGCGGCATCGCGGCCCGGTGGTTTTCCAGCCACACGCGCCAGTAGCGGCTCAGCTGGTCGTTCAGATGGCCGGGTTCCGCGTGCGATTTATCGACCAGCATCAGGTAGCTTTTCAGCGCGTTGTAGGCGTCTTCCACGTTGACGGCGGAGGCCTGCTGGAACTGGCGGTTCGCCGCGCCGGCGAAAGGCGCTGCTGCTGCGGCATCGCCGGCCGGCCGCGCCGGGGCCGCGCCGGGGGCCTGCAACTCGTCGGCATGCGCGTTCATCTCGGACAGCAGCGTCTCCAGATTCTCGACGACCGGCTTGATCATCACCTCGCGCACGCCGGAGAAGTACTCCTCGCGCAGTTTGCGCTCCAGCAGCGCGCCCTGGTAGAGGCCCATGCGCAGCGACCATGGCCGGTCCTCGCGGTACTGTTCCAACTGTTCGATACGGTCCTGCAGGATCTCCAGCGCCTCGAGGCGCGACTGCAAATCGAGCCGCTTGTCCTGCAGCTTGATGACCTTATCCAGGTCTGCCTGTACATTGCTGACCAGTTGACGATTACCCAGGTACGACCAGCTCCATCCACCCAGCGAGGCGCCCAATAGCAGCACCGCGCCGAAGAAGGCCGCATACGTCAGGCGCACCTTATGCTTGCTGGCGTACTGCGACACCAGGTCCTTGTCGGCGAAGATCACCTTGCGGAATAAATTCTGCAGGAAGAAGCCGGACTGTCCGGCACCGGCCACGCCCGGCGCGTCCGG
>JBDSKP010000019.1:0-7774 GCA_039916925.1 Duganella sp. | reverse complement strand
TGTCCAGGGACTTTTTGAAATCGGCTTGGGTGGAATCGAGCTTGGTGATCTGAATCGGCATGATGGGGTCCGTGGTGACTTCTTTGATTTTGCTCGGTTACCGCTTCGACGCGCGTTCGAACGCTTCGATGATCGGTTGCAGACGCTCGCGCTTGAGCTTCAACGCGGCCTGGTTGACGATCAGCCGCGACGAGATCTCCATGATCGCTTCAACTTCAACCAGGTCGTTGGCGCGCAGCGTGTTGCCGGTGCTGACCACGTCGACAATGGCGTCCGACAGGCCGACCAGCGGCGCCAGCTCCATCGAGCCGTAAAGCTTGATCAGGTCGACGTGCACGCCCTTCTTGGCGAAATGCTCGCGCGCGGTCTGCACGAACTTGGTGGCCACGCGCAGGCGCGCGCCCTGGCGCACGGCGGTCTCGTAGTCGAAGCCGTTCTTGACGGCGACCGACATACGGCAGGCCGCGATGTTCAAGTCGATCGGCTGGTACAAGCCTTCGCCGCCGTGCTCCAGCAGTACGTCCTTGCCGGCCACGCCGAAGTCCGCCGCGCCATGCTGCACGTAGGTCGGCACGTCGCTGGCGCGCACGATGATGACGCGCACGTCGGGATCGTTGGTCGACAGGATCAGCTTGCGCGAGGTCTCGGGGTTCTCGGTGACGGTGATGCCGGCCGCTTCCAGCAGCGGCAGCGTGTCGTCGAAAATACGTCCCTTCGACAGCGCCAGGATCAGCTGCTGGTTGGCCGGGGCTTGGGCTTGGAATGCGCTCATGTTTTATTTAATCCGTTTGATATCGGCGCCGACGGCGGACAGCTTCACTTCCATCTGGTCGTAGCCGCGGTCGAGGTGGTAGATGCGGTCGATCAGCGTTTCGCCGCGCGCGGCCAGCGCCGCGATCACCAGCGAGGCCGAGGCGCGCAGGTCGGTCGCCATCACCGGCGCGCCGACCAGCTGCGCGACGCCCTTGATGAAGGCGGTGTTGCCGTCGGTCTCGATGGACGCGCCCAGGCGGTTCATCTCCTGCACGTGCATGAAGCGGTTCTCGAAGATCGTCTCGGTCACGCGGCTCGGGCCGGAGGCGATGGTGTTGACCGCCATGAACTGCGCCTGCATGTCGGTCGGGAAGCCCGGGTACTCGGTGGTGCGGAAGGTGACCGGCTCGGGGCGCTGGTCCATCCGCGCGCGGATCCAGTTGTCGCCGACGGTCATCTTCAGGCCGACTTCGCGCAGCTTGTCGAGCGCCGCGTCCATGATGTCGACGCGGGTGTTGCGGATCGTGATGTCGCCACCGGTGGCCGCGACGGCGCACAGGAAGGTCGCCGCCTCGATGCGGTCGGAGATGACGGCGTGTTTGGCACCGTGCAGGGAATCGACGCCCTGGATCACCAGGCGGTCGGTGCCGATGCCTTCGATCCTGGCGCCCATGGCCACCAGCAGGTTGGCCAGGTCGGTCACTTCCGGCTCGCGCGCGGCGTTTTCCAGCACCGTCTCGCCCTCGGCCAAGGTGGCGGCCATCAGCAGGTTCTCGGTGCCGGTCACGGTGATCATGTCGGTGACGATGCGCGCGCCCTTGAGCTTTTTGCACTTGGCGTAGATGTAGCCGGCGTCGATGGTGATCTCGGCGCCCAGCGCCTGCAGACCCTTGATGTGCTGGTCGACGGGGCGCGAGCCGATCGCGCAGCCGCCCGGCAGCGATACCTTGGCCTCGCCGAAGCGCGCCAGCAGGGGGCCGAGCACCAGGATCGAGGCGCGCATGGTTTTCACCAGCTCATACGGCGCTTCCAGCTTGTCGATGTTGGCGCCGTTGAGCGTGACGGCGTCGCCGTCCTGCTTGATCCGCAGGCCGGTTTCCTTCAGCAGTTTGAGCATCGTGGCGACGTCGTGCAGGTGCGGCACGTTGGTCAGTTCCAGATCGCCGGCGGTCAACAGGCCCGCGCACAGGATGGGCAGCGCCGCGTTCTTGGCGCCGGAGATGTTGATGTCGCCGTGCAGGCGGTTGCCGCCTTGGATGAGGAGCTTGTCCATGCTTATCCTTTGTATTCTTCGGGGGTGAGGGTTTTCATCGACAGCGCGTGGATCTCTTCGCGCATGCGGTCGCCCAGCGCGGCATAGACGATCTGGTGGCGCTGGATCGGACGCTTGCCGGCGAACGCCGGCGAGACGATGACGGCCTGGAAATGCTGGCCGTCGCCTTCGACCTCGAGGTGCGTGCATTCGAGGCCGGCGGAGATGTAGCCGTGGATCAGTTCTGGAGTGGTGGTCATGATGATTCCTTCAATATTAATGGCGCGCTTAGTGGCGTAACCCTTAGTGGCGTAAACGGTAGCCGCTGCGCAGAAGACGAATGGCGGCCAGCGACAGCACGACGAGGAAGCCCGAGACGATGGCAAGGCTGGTCCATGGATTGGTGTCGGACTGGCCGAAGAAGCCGTAGCGGAAGCCGTCGATCATGTAGAAGAACGGGTTCAAATGCGACACGGCCAGCCAAAACGGCGGCAGCGAGTGGATCGAGTAGAACACGCCGGACAGGAACGTCAGCGGCATGATCAGGAAGTTCTGGAACGCGGCCAGCTGGTCGAATTTCTCGGCCCAGATGCCGGCGATCAGGCCCATGGTGCCGAGGATGGCGGCGCCCAGCAGCGCGAACACGACGATCCACAGCGGCGCCGTGAACGACATGTGGGCGAACCAGGCGGTGACGGCGAACACGCCGAAGCCGACCGCCACGCCGCGCACCATCGCCGCCAGCACGTAGGCGGAGAAGATCTCCCAGTGCGACAGGGGCGTGAGCAGCACGAACACCAGGTTGCCGGTGATCTTGGACTGGATCAGCGACGACGACGAGTTGGCGAAGGCGTTCTGCAATACGCTCATCATCACCAGCCCGGGGATCAGGAACGAGGTGTAGCTGACGCCCTCGTACACCTGCACGCGCCCTTCCAGCACGTGGCCGAAGATCAGCAGGTACAGCATGGCCGTCAGGATCGGCGCGGCGACAGTCTGCGTGGCCACCTTCCAGAAGCGCAGCGTCTCCTTGTAGACCAGGGTGCGGAAACCGCTCGAGATGAAGTTCATACGGTCCCCTTGTCCATGATCTGCAGGAAGATGTCTTCCAGGTCGGCCTGCCGCAGCTGCATTTCGTCGATGACGGCGCCGGACTCGCGCAGGCGCGCCAGGATGGTTTCGACCTCCGAATACTCGTTGACGCGCAGGCTGTATTTACGACCGCTATGTTGACCCTGGGAAGCCTCCGGATGCGTCACCAGATGCTTCAAATCCTCCGGCAGCTCGCCGCGCGTCATGTTGACGATCAGCTGCGAGCCGGAGATGCGGCGGATCAGCGCCGCCATCGTGTCGAGCGCGACGACCTTGCCGCTTTTGAGCATGGCCACGCGCTTGCACATGGCCTGCGCCTCCTCCAGGTAGTGGGTGGTCAGCACCACGGTGTGGCCTTCGCGGTTCAGGCGCGAGATGAACTTCCACAGGGTCTGGCGCAGTTCGACGTCGACGCCGGCGGTCGGCTCGTCGAGCACGATGACGGGCGGCTTGTGCACCAGCGCCTGCGCCACCAGCACGCGGCGCTTCATGCCGCCCGACAGCGCGCGCATATTGGTGTCGGCCTTGTTGGTCAGGTCGAGGTTGTGCATGACCTCGTCGATCCAGGCGTCGTTGTCGGGCAGGCCGAAGTAGCCCGACTGCAGGCGCAGGGTTTCGCGCACCGTGAAGAAGGGATCGAACACCAGCTCCTGCGGCACCACGCCGAGCTTGCGGCGCGCCTCGCGGAAGTCGCCGGTGACGTCGTGGCCGTGGATCGCCACCTTGCCGGCGTCGGGGCGGATCAGGCCGGCGATGATGGAGATCAGCGTGGTCTTGCCGGCGCCGTTGGGGCCCAGCAGGCCGAAAAACTCGCCCTCCTCGATCGACAGGGAGACGCCGCCCAGCGCCTGCAGCGACTTGTAGCGCTTCTCGACATTCGTTATTTGGATCGCTGTCATTCTTGGACTTATCGGTTGTGCGGCGGCTCGTGCCGGCGCGAAAGCTCTAATGGTGCCTCGACGTAGATCAAGGCGGAAGGTAGACCCGGCGCCACGGCTCTTAGGCGGTGGCAACGTTCAATTATATTGGAAATCTGGTTCGGCAGAGCCGGACCGGGCAATTACAGGGGGCGGTGCGGGGGTGGGGCGGGGGTCAATGATGGTGGTGCAGGTCGGCGGGCACGTCGGCCTGGCCGGCGCAGGCTTGCGCGGGATCGCTCTGCGCGGGGAACACCAGCGCGCACACGCCGTACAGCTTGGTCAGGCTTTGCAGCGCCGGCGGCAGGTTCTTCAGCTCCAGCTTGACGCCGGCCTCGCTGGCGGCGCGTTGCCAGGCCAGCAAGACCGAAACGGCCACCGAGTCGACCGTCAACACGTGGCGCAAATCAAACACCGTCTGGCCGGCCTTGATGGCGGCCAGGCCGCGCTCGAGCGCCGGGGTGGCGTTGAGCACGGTCAGGGACGTGAGCGATTGCAGGTTGTCGGTCGGTTCGGACATGGTCGTCATCTTAGTAAAAACGTTCGTGGAAACGTTATTTTGCCGCGGTTTTCAGGGGTTTGCTGGCCAGCGACTGGTTTTTCGCCGTCAGGGTCTTGATCAGGCCGTCGATGCCGCCCTTGCTGATCTCGGACGCGAACGTGCCTTTGTAGGTTTCGACCAGCCAGGCGCCCATGACGTTGATGTCATAGATCTTCCAGCCGGCGGCGCCCTTGGCGACGCGGTAGTTCAGCGTGATCGGCTCGCCGCGGGTCATGTTGACCTTGGAGCGCACTTCCACCTCGGTGTCGGCCGGATCGGCGCGCAGCGGCTGGAAGTCCACGGTTTCGTTCTTGATCTGCGACAGCGCGCCCGAGTAGGTGTAGATCAGCAAGGTGCGGAACTGTTCCGACAGCTTCTTTTGCTGCTCGGGGGTCGCTTCGCGCCAGAAACGGCCGGCGGCCAGCGACGTCATGCGGTCAGAGTCGACGTACGGCAGGATCTTGGTTTCGACCAGCTGCATGACCTTCCTGGTGTCGCCCGCCTGGATCGCCTTGTCGACCTTGGCCGTCTCGATGACGTCCTGGCTGATGCGCTTGACCAGCGCGTCCGGCGCTTCATTGGCGGGGCCGGCGGCGTGGGCGTTGAAGGCCAGCGCGACGGTTGCTACGGCAAACAGTTGTTTGAACAGTTTCATCATTTATCTACCTATGTGGGTTCTTCGGAGTCACAGGCTGGCGTTGCCCGCAGCCGGCGTACCGGAGTTTAACTCCTTGGGGACCGATTCGGATGACACGGTTGCCGAACTTTCGGCAGACTTCGCCTCGGCGGGCGCCGGGGCGGCCGCCTGCGGCGACGCCGGCTTGGCCTCCTCGACCGCCGGATCCTGCTGTTTCGGCTTGCCGGCATCGCCGCCGTCGCCGTCCGGATGGATCAGGCTTTCGCGGCGCTGCAGGTAGCCGTCGCGGATGAACTCGTAGCGGTCCAGCGCGGCGTCCTCCAGCATGCTGGTGGCGTCGAGCAGGCTGGCGCGGGTGTCGACCAGGTTGACGCCGGTGCCGATGTTACGCAGGTAGACCGGGTCCTTGTACGACCAGATGTTGCCGGCGAAGTCGGCCGGCAGCGCCACGGTGTCGCGCACCGTCGACGGGCCCAGCAGCGGCAGCATCAGGTAGGGACCGGACGACACGCCCCAGGTGCCCAGCGTCTGGCCGAAGTCTTCCTTGTGCTTTTGCAAACCCGCCTCGGAGGCGATGTCGAACAGGCCCAGGATGCCCAGCGTCGAGTTCAGCGCGAAACGGCTGATGTCGCTCATGCCCGCTTCACCCTTGCCTTGCAGCAAATTGTTGACGGCGGTCCAGGCGTCGGCCAGGTTGCCGAAGAAGTTGCCCACGCCGGTTTGCACGAACGACGGCGTGACGTCGCGGTAGACGGTGGCGACCGGCTTCAACGCGTAGGTGTCGACCGTGTCGTTGAACGAGAACATGGCGCGGTTGTAGCTTTCGTACGGGTCGCGCGGGTTGGGACCGGCGCAACCGGCCAGCAGCAAGGTGGCGCCCAGCGCCAGCGCGGCCTGACGCAAATGTTTCGGGGTGCTAGACATTTATTGTTCCTTTTTTCCTTCGGCGGCCTTGCTGTAGATGAACTGATTGATCAGGTCTTCCAGCACGGCGGCCGATTGGGTTCGTGCGATTTTGTCACCGGCGGCCAGGTTATTGGTGTCGCCGCCGGCCTCGATGCCTACGTATTGCTCGCCCAGCAGACCGGCCGTCAGAATTTTGGCGGAACTGTCCTTAGGGAATTTATAACCTTCTTCCATGTTCAAGGTTACCAGCGCCTGGTAACTTTTGTCATCAAACTTGATCTCGCCGACCCGGCCAATGACCACGCCGGACGCCTTGACCGCCGCTTGCGGGCGCAGGCTGCCGATGTTGTCGAACCTGGCGGTGATCGGGTAGGTCTTGCCAAACGACATGGAACCCATGTTGCCGGCCTTCAGCGCCAGGAACATCAGCGCGGCCACGCCGACGACGATGAACAGACCGACCCAGACATCCAGTGATTTACGTTGCATAGCTATCCTCGCTTAATACTACCAATTTTTCTTTAATTGTTTGTTTATTTGCTGAACATCAAAGCGGTCAGCATGAAATCGAGCCACCAGATCATCAGCGATGAGATCACGACCGTGCGCGTGGTGGCGCGCGCCACATCCTCCGGCGTCGGCTGGGTCTGATAACCCTGGTACAGCGCGATAAAGGTGATGGCGATGCCGAACACCACGCTCTTGACGAAGCCGTTGAAGATGTCCTTCCACACGTCGACGCCGCCCTGCATCTGGGACCAGAAGGCGCCGTCGTCAACCCCGATCAACTGCACGCCGACCAGCCAGCCGCCGAGCACGCCGACGGCGCTGAACACCGACGCCAGCAGCGGCACGGCGATCACGCCGGCCCAGAAACGGGGCGCCAGCACGCGCTGGATCGGGTTGACGGCCATCATCTCCATCGCCGACAACTGCTCGCCGGCCTTCATCAGGCCGATTTCCGCCGTCAGCGAGGTGCCGGCGCGGCCGGCGAACAGCAGCGCGGTGATGACCGGGCCCAGTTCGCGCGTCAGGCCCAGCGCCACCAGCAGGCCGAGCGACTGCTCGGCGCCGTATTTATTCAGCGTGTAATAACCCTGCAAGCCCAGCACCATGCCGACGAACAGGCCGGACAGGGTGATGATCAGCATGGAATAGTTGCCGATGAAGTGCAGTTGCTCGATCAGCAGGCGCGGACGGCGCAGCAGGCCGGGCGACAGGCCGATCATGTTGAGGAACAGGCGGGCGCCGTAACCGATGCTTTCGATGTAATCGCGCAGCGGCGCGCCGAGCCCGGACAACCAGTTTCTTAAAGTCATGCTTTACCTCCCAGGCCCAGATCGTCGGCCAGGGACTTGCCCGGATAATGGAACGGCACCGGCCCGTCGGCCTCGGCGTTGACGAACTGGTGCACGTACGGATCGGTCGACACCATCATGTCGGCCGGCGTGCCGTGCGCGACGATCTTGCCCTGCGACAGGAAGTAGACGTAGTCGGCGATGGCGAAGCATTCCTTGACGTCGTGCGACACCAACACCGTGGTCGAGCCGAGCGCGGTGTTGAGGTTGCGGATCAGGTTGGCGGTGACGCCCATCGAGATTGGGTCGAGGCCGGCGAACGGTTCGTCGTACATGACCAGTTCGGGGTCGAGCGCGACCGCGCGCGCGACCGCCACG
>JBDSKP010000018.1:0-5692 GCA_039916925.1 Duganella sp. | reverse complement strand
GTGTTTGGCGCGCACTTGCATCGGCTCGATGTGCGCCGCCAGCGGCTCGACGCTCTTGCGCGCGATCGGCAGCATCAACGCTTGGCAGTAATCTTTCAGACTTGTCCGGCGATCCATATGGCCCAACACGTCGCACAGCCGCTCGAGGTATGTATCGAGCTCAACTAAATTCGTCATTTCCGTCTCCTGCCGTTATAGACAGTTCAACAGTATACGCACATAATTCAATTATTGACACAGTAAGATTAAGCGGAACGCCGTAATCCGCCAATGCATGAGTCGCCGAGACGCATACATTGGCGGATTACGCTGCGCTAATCCGCCCTACGTGTTTCCTCGGTTTCCTCGGTTTCCTCGATTTCCCCGGTTTTCCCGGCGCGGAAGGTGTCGCGGCCGGCCTGCTTGGCTTCGTACAACAGCTTGTCGGCGCGGTTCAGCAGGTCCGCCGGGGTGAGGTCTTCGCCTTGGTAATAGGCAAGTCCGATGCTGGCGGAGACCGAGACCACCGTGCCGCCAAGGTCGAACGGGGCTCGCATCACGCCGACGATCTTGGCGGCCAGCGCGGCGGCGTCCCCGGGGCGTTGGATGCGCTCCATGATGACGGTGAACTCGTCGCCGCCCAGCCGCGCGATGGTGTCGCTGGCGCGCATGGCGTGCGTCAGGCGCGCCGAGAAGATCCTCAGCAGCGCGTCGCCGACGCTGTGGCCATGGGTGTCGTTGACCGGCTTGAAGCGGTCGATGTCCATGTACATCACCGCCATCAAGCCGCCGTTCCCGCGGGTGGCCGCCATGCCCTCCTGGAGTTTTTGCAGGAAGCCGGCGCGGTTGGTCAGGCCGGTCAGCGCGTCGATCTGCGACAGTTTGAGCAGCCGCTGTTTTTCGTGCTTTTGCGCCGTCACGTCCTGCCGCATGACGTGGAAACCCACCACCGTGACGTTGTCCTCGTCGCGCTGCGGGATGTAATCGACTTCGAAGGTGCGTTCGGCGGCGCGGCCGGTGTCATCCTCCTCGAAGGTCAGCGTCTCGCCGGCCAGCACCCGCCGGATGTAGGGTTCCAGCGCGGCGTAGCGCGCCTCGCCCATCGTCTCGCGGATGGTTTTGCCCAGCACCTGCATGCCGCCGCGATTGAATTCGCGCTCGTAGGCGATGTTGTGGAAGCGGTACACCTCCTCGTAGTCGATGTAGGCCACCATCGCCGGCAGCGTGTCGGTGATGGTGCGCAGCCGCGCCTCGCTCTCGCGCAGCGCCATGACCGATTTGCGCACGTGGGTGATGTCGTCAACCGTGCCGGCGTAGCCGTACACGCGGCCGTCGACCACCATCGCGGCGACCTTGAACGAAATCCAGATCACCATGCCGTCCGGATGGATGCAGCGCACCGTGTCCTGGCAGGGCAGGCGCGTTTTGACCATGCGCCGCAGGGCTTTCCTGAGCAGCGCGCGGTCGCTGGGGTGGACCGCGCGCATCCAGGCGTCGCCCAGCGCCTCCTCGCGCCGCAGGCCGGTGATGAATTCGAAGGTGCGGTTGACGTAGGTGCAGTGGCCGGCGGCGTCGGCGCGGATCAAGCCCAGCGGCGAGGCGTCGTTGACGGCGGCCAGTTCGGCCTGGTTTTTGCGCATCGCCAGTTCGGCCTCTTTGTGCTGCGTGATGTCGCGCGTGGTCACGGCCACGCCGTTGCTGATGGCGACGACCTGGCGGTGCAGCCAATGCTCGGCGGCGGGACCGGCGCTGGCGCCGTCGAGCTCGACTTCTTCCTCCAGCGGCTCGCCGGTGTCGAGCACCCGCCTGAATTTGTCCACCAGGCCGGTGCTGTGCAGGTGCGGCGCCACCTCGCGCAGCGGCCTGCCCTTGATGTCGTCGGCGCGGTAGCCCAGCCTGGCGGCGGCTTGTTCGTTCAGGTCGGCGATGACGAAGTCGGTGATTTCGCCCGTCGGGCCGGGCGCGCGCAGCGCCTTGAGCAGATACATCGCGTCCAGGCTGGCGTCGGCCGCCGCGCGCAGCAACTGCTGGGCTTCGATGACCATGCGCGCGCTGTTGCGCAGGCGCCGCGCCTGGCGCATCAGCAGCCCGACCACGGCCAGCACCAGCAGCGACGCCGCCGTCACCACGCCGTAGTACAGCATGCGCCGTTTGGCGAAACCGGCCATGGCGCTTTGCGCGGGGTTGCCCACCGCCGCCATCAGCAGGTAGCGCGGCATCTCGGCGTAGCCGTAGATGCGGGGGACGGCGTCGAACGGCCGCTTGAGCACCAGTTCGTCGGTCGGGCGCGCGCTGCTGCCGGCGAGCACGCGAAAATCGATGTCGCCGCCGAGCACCAGCCGCTCGTCGACGCGGGCCGTGGCCATGCCGTTCTCGCGGCTGATCAGCATCACCGCGCCGCCGTTGTCGACGCTGACGCGGTCGTAGTCGTCGACCAGCTCGGCCGGGTCCAGCCGCGCCAGGATGACGCCGGCGAACCGGCCGCCCGGCCCGTTGAGCCGGCGCGAGATCTGGATCTGCCATTTGCCGGTCCGCGGCTCGACCACCGGCGTGGCGACGACGCCGCGGTCTTCGGCGCTGGCGGCGTGGCTCTGGAAGAAGGCCTGGCCGCGCAGGTCCGGGGGAAAGTAACCGTTGCTGCTGTCGACCACCTTGCCGGCCGCGTCCAGGCGCGCGAACGGCAGATCGAACTTGCTCGGCATGAGCGTGTCGAGGATGCCCTTGGGGGCGGTGAAGTCGGCCAGCCGCGGCGGGCCGTCGGGCGCCTCGAACTTGAGCTTGAACAGCAGTGTGGCGTGGTCGGTCTGGCGCAGCAGGTGGTTGGCGTGTTCGGCCAGCGTGTGCGCCAGCGATTGGCTGTGCAGCACGGCCTCGAAGTGCGCGCTTTGCTTCTCCTCGCGCACCTGGTAGACCACCGCCGACCACATGAACGCGAGCAGCAACAGCGCGAAGCCGGGCAGCGGCATCGAACGATACAGCGTGCGCAGCGAATCGGGCGTCGAAGTATGGTTGTGTGCGGTCATCGAGTCAGCGGAGGCGGGAACAGGGCCGGTGTCGGATATTCTGCACGGAAATATCTGGTTTGTATTCCGTTTCTGGCGGGCACCGCCAAAAAAACCGCATTCCGTTCACAGGCCATGGGGATTTCCTTATTAGAATAGCGGCTGGCTCATGCCGCGCGTGTGCGCGAAGGAACAACCTTGACCGAATTGACAACCCCGCCGCCATTCCCGCCGCTTCCTTCGCCCGCGCGCGCGGCCGCCGTATGAGCTTGCCCGCCGCGCCCCCGAACCTGCCCGGTCCCGACGGCCAGCCGCTGTTCGGCCGCTACGCCGGGGAGACCGGCGCCATCGACTGGAGCCGGCTGGCCGCGCCGTTCGCGCGCGGGGCGCTGTGGCGCCGCCTGCACCACAAGCGCTGGCATTACGTGGCGCTGTGCACCGAGCGGGTGTTTTGCGCCGTCGCCATCGTCGACCTGGGCTGGGCCGGCACCGCGTTCGCCTACGCCTTCGACCGCGACGACGGCGACATGCTGGCCAATTTCTCGCAGGACGGCCTGCCCGGACGGGCGGCGCGGCTGGCCGACCACGCGGGCGGTTCGAGCCGGTTCGAGGCCGGCAACACCCGCATCGCCATCGACAGCGACGGCGCCGGCCGCCACGAACTGTCGTTGCGCTGCGATTTTCTGGAGATCGACGCCGCCTTCGGCCCCGGCGCCTCGCCGCTGCTGCTGGCGAGCGGCCCGGTGGCGCGCGGCTCGGCGCACGCGACGCAAAAATCGTCCGGCATGCCGCTGACCGGCGAGGTGCGCACCTGGCGCGAGGAGTACGACCTGGCCGGCGGCGTGGCCAGCTTCGACTATTCGAACGGCCTGCTGGCGCGCGAGACCGCGTGGCGCTGGGCCTCGGCGCACACGCTGGAGATGGGGTTCAATCTGCAGGCCGGCTATTTCGGCGGCCACGAGAACGCGCTGTGGCTCGACGGCGAAGTGCACGCGCTGGCGCCGGCGCACTTCCTGTACGATAGCAGCGATCCGCTGTCGCAATGGCATATCTTCACCGAGGACGACTTGCTGGAGCTGTACTTCACGCCCGAGGGCGCACGCCGCGACAACAAGAAGACGCTGCTGGCGTCGAGCCGTTATCTGCAGCCGGTCGGCACCTTCAGCGGCTGGGTGCGCAGCGCGCCGGACCAGCCCAAGCGCATCGTCACGCGCATGATGGGCGTGACCGAGGACCACGCGTCACGCTGGTAGGTTGTTAGCCACCTCCAACCCCGGGAGCACCACCGCCATGAGCATCAGGAATCTCGACCGATTGTTTGAACCGCGCTCGGTGGCCGTGATCGGCGCGTCGGAAAAGCCGCAGCGCATCGGCACGCGCGTGCTCGACAACCTGGCGCAGGGGACGTTCGGCGCCGGCGGCGGCCAGGTCTGGCCGGTCAACCCCAAGTACGCGCGGCTGCGCGGCATGCCGTGCTACGCCAGGGTGTCGGCGCTGCCGGCGGCGCCGGACCTGGCCATCATCTGCACGCCGGCGGTCGGCGTCCCCGGCCTGATCGCCGAATTGGGCGCGCGCGGCACCCGCGCCGCCATCGTCATGACCGCCATGGACGGCCGCGACGCCGCCAGCCTGCGCCAGGCGATGCTCGACGCGGCGCGGCCGCATCTGCTGCGCATCCTCGGTCCCGGCAGCCTCGGCGTGCAATCGCCGGCGCCGGGCCTGAACGCCAGCTTCCACCACCTGCCGGCCGGCGCCGGCAAACTGGCTTTCGTTTCGCAATCGGGGGCGCTGGCGGCGGCCGTGCTGGATTGGGCGGCGCTGCGCGGCATCGGCTTTTCGCGCTGCATCGCCATGGGCGGCGGCGCCGACGTCGATTTCGGCGACCTGCTCGACTATCTGGCCGCCGACGTCGCCACCCACGCGATCCTGCTGTGCGTCGAGCACCTCGGCGCGGCGCGCAAGTTCATGTCGGCCGGGCGCCTGGCCGCGCGCGGCAAGCCGGTCATCGTGCTCAAGGTCGGACGCGACGCCGCCCCCGGCGCCGACCTGGTGTTCGACGCCGCGATCCGCCGCGCCGGCATGCTGCGGGTGTACTCGACCGAGGATTTGTTCGACGCCGTCGAGACGCTGGCGCGGCGCCGGCCGCAGCGCGGCGAGCGGCTGGCGGTGCTGACCAACAGCGGCGGGCTGGGACTGATCGCTGCCGACGCGCTCGCCAGCGGCGGCGCGCGCCTGGCGCCGCTGTCGGACGACACGCTCAAGCGGCTGGCGCAGGCCGGCGCGCCGGCCGCCAACCCGGTCGACCTGCTGGCCGACGCGCCGGTCGAGCGCTACGCGGCCGCCGTCGAGGCGTTGCTGCGCGAACCGCGGGCCGACGCGCTGCTGTTCCTGCACGCGCCGACGGCGATGGTGTCGAGCCAGCTGATCGCCGAGGCGGTGGCGCCGCTGATGCGCGCGGCCGGCAAGAACGTGCTGTCGTGCTGGTTCGGCGGCAGTTCGGTGACGGTCGCACGCCAGATGTTCGCCGACGCCGGCCTGCCCACCTACGACACGCCCGAGAAGGCGGTGCACGGCTTCGTGCAGATCGCCCAGTACCGGCGCAACCAGGAGCTGCTGATGGAGGTGCCGGCCGGCCAGCCGGGCACCGCGGCGCCGGCGCGCGCGGCGGCGCGCGCGCTGGTGGCGGCGGCGCTGACCGGCGGCCGCGCCGA
>JBDSKP010000017.1:0-3344 GCA_039916925.1 Duganella sp. | reverse complement strand
GCTCGACGCCGATTACTATTTGAGCCAGGCCAATCTGGACAAGGCGCCGCCGGAGGCGAAGGATAATTTCATGGGGCCGATGGTGTCGGTCAATCCTTACGTCAAGGCCGGCAAGTTCCAGCCCATCGTCGCCAACAGCGAGCTGGTGCCGGGGATCAAGTCCTACTTCAATGGCGGGCACACGGTCGGCCACATCACCTACGTGGTCGAGAGCAAGGGGCAAAAGCTGGTGTTGCTGGGCGATTTGCTGCACGTGCAGGCGGTGCAGTTTGACGATCCGAATGTCGGCATCCAGTTCGACACGGATAGCACGATCGCCATCGCCGAGCGCAAGGAAGCGTTCGCGGCCGCGGCCAAGGGCGGCTATCTGATCGGCGCGGCGCACCTGTCGTTCCCGGCGCTGGGGCATGTGCGCGCGCACGGCAAGAGCTACCAGTACGTGCCGGTTAGTTACACCCAGCCGCGTTGATGGTTTGAGCCGCAGGCGGTGTTATTGACCTCGGAAACACGTAATCCGCCATTGCGTGCGTCAACGAGGCGCATGCAATGGCGGATTACGCTACGCTAATCCGCCCTACGTGATCCCCGGCAAATCCGGCGCCTTATTGCGACGCCAGCGCCGGATAGTCGGTGTAGCCGACGCCGTCCTGGCCGTAGAACGTCTCCGGCTTCCATTCATTCAGCGGCGCCTCGGTCTGCAGGCGGCGCGGCAAATCCGGGTTCGAGATGAACGCCTTGCCGAAGGCGATGGCGTCGGCCGTGCCGGCGTCCAGCAGCTTCTGCGCGGACTGCTTGTCCATGCTCTCATTGGCGATGTAGACGCCGCCGAACTCCTTCTTCAGCAACGGTCCCAGGCTGTCCTCGCCCACCGCTTCGCGCGCGCAGATGAAGGCGATCTTGCGCTTGCCCAGCTCGCGCGCGACGTAGCCGAAGGTGGCCGCCGGATCGGAGTCGCCCATGTCGTGCGCGTCGCGCCGTGGCGCCAGGTGCATGCCGACCCGGTTGGCGCCCCATACCTCGATGCACGCGTCGGTCACTTCCAGCATCAGGCGCGCGCGGTTTTCGATCGGGCCGCCGTAGCTGTCGGTGCGCTGGTTGGTTTTGTCTTGCAGGAACTGGTCGAGCAGGTAGCCGTTGGCGCCGTGGATCTCGACGCCGTCGAAGCCGGCCTTCTTGGCGTTTTCCGCGCCTTTCTTGTAGGCGGCGACGATGCCGGCCAGTTCTTCCGTCTCCAGCGCGCGCGGCACCGGGTAGGCGCGCATCGGGCGCAGCAGGCTGACGTGGCCTTCGGCGGCGATCGCGCTCGGCGCCACCGGCGCCGCGCCGTCCAGCAGCTCCGGATCGGAGATGCGGCCCACGTGCCACAGCTGGGCGAAGATCAGGCCGCCGGCATGGTGCACGGCCGCCGTCACTTCCTTCCAGCCTTCGACCTGCTCGTCGGACCACAGGCCCGGCGTGTCGGCGTAGCCCACGCCCTGCGGGGTGACCGAGGTCGCCTCGCTCAAAATCAGGCCGGCGCTGGCGCGCTGTTCGTAGTACTTGGCCATCAGCGCGTTCGGCACGCGGGCGCCGCCGATGGCGCGGGCGCGCGTCAGCGGCGCCATGATGATGCGGTTTTTCAGCGTGAGGTCGCCAATGGTGATCGGGTCGAAGAGCTTAGCCATGATGAGTTTCCTATAGTGTCATTTGGTCGATGAAGGCCTGGATGGTCGCTTCGTCGCGTTTAAAGTAGTTCCATTGACCGACCCGGTGGGACGTGATCAGGCCGGCTTTGAGCAGAATGGACAAGTGCGCCGACACGGTCGATTGCGACAGCGCCGCGCGATGGTCGATCTGGCCCGCGCACACGCCGAAATTGTGCGGATGCGTCTGCTCCGGAAAGTACTGCTCCGGGTCCTTCAGCCACGCCAGGATCTGGCGCCGCATCGGGTTGGCGAGGGCTTTGTGTATCGCGTCTATGTCCATCTGGTGTCACCTGGGTCAAAAAATGAATCGGCTTATGACGATATATGTATCGTATTTTTCCGATTTCAATATCGGAATCTTACGATATAAATGAAATTCGTGCTCGCGGCTGGCTAATGGCCGGAAAATCCTTTATGTTAATGGAACATTGACCGAATTCTAACGAGGCGCATATGTCTAGCCATTATCTGGATGTGGCCATCGGGTTGTCGTACACCTTTCTGGCCGTCAGCCTGCTGTGCAGCGCGACGCGCGAGGCGATCGCCTCGCTGTTCCAGACGCGCGCCAAGGTGCTGCTCGACGGCGTGCTGACGATGCTGCACGAGTCCGGCGGCAAACCGCGCCTGCGCGGCATTATCCCATCGATCAAGCGGCTGTTGCGGCTCGACACCGGCTTCGGCCTCGACAAGCTGGGCGCGGCGTCGCTGACGGCCGACGTCATGGACCATCCGCTGATCCAGGGCATGGCGCAGCGCGGCCGCATGCCATCGTACATCCCGTCGACGATTTTCGCGCGCGCGTTCGTGTCGACCCTGACGGCCAAATACGGCAAGGCGCAGACGGCCGCGATGTTGCTGGCGAAAGTCGGCAACGACGGCCTGACCCGTACGCTGCTGGCGATCATGGGCGAGGGGCCGGACGACGTGGCGGCGCTGGAAAACGCCGTGCGCATCTGGTACGAAACGGTGATGGAGCGCATCACCGGCTGGTACAAGCGGCGCTCGCAGCTGGTGCTGTTTTGCGTCGGCCTGTTCTACGCCACGGCGATGAACATCGACGCGATCGAACTGAGCAAACGCCTGTGGGCCGACGACCAGGTGGCGGCCCAGCTGGCGCAGCAGGGCGCCGACGGCGTCGCCAGCGGGCGCCTGAAGCCGGCGCCGCCCGTGCCCGGCGCGACCGCGCTCGAGCAGGCCGCCACCGCCAAGAAAGAATGGCAGATGGTGGAGAAATTGCCGATCGGCTGGCCGTCGTCGCGCTTCGACGGCGCCGCCGGCAAGGGTGTGGCCGCCTTCCTGGGCGCGCTCGCGCTCGCGTTGATGGGCTGGATCGTCACCGCCTTCGCCTCGTCGCTGGGCGCGCCGTTCTGGTTCGACGGCATCGGCTGGCTGCTGGCTTTGCGCGGCAGCGGCTCGCGGCCCCAGACCGAGACCACGTCGGTGGTGGTGCAGACCATCACGCTGCCGAGCATGTCCGTGGCCAAGCCGCGGCTGGACTGATCGCGCAACGGTTTTCGGGGTGAGGGTCGGCTTTCGCCCCACAGCCGCCCCTCGTCCCTCACGCACGAGCGGGAACCCCATCGCGCTCACCCTGGGAGTATGCACATGGGTGGGCCGCCCGGCTCCTTGTGGCAAAAGCCCGATTTTCCGCCCTGTTTT
>JBDSKP010000016.1:0-4934 GCA_039916925.1 Duganella sp. | reverse complement strand
GGCTGCCACCGGCACCTGGATGGTGAACTGGAACGTGGCGCCAGCGCCGCGCACCGAGCGCACCGACAGCACCCCGCCCATCAGCTGGACGAACTCGCGCGAGATGGCCAATCCGAGGCCGGTGCCCTCGTTCGCGCCCGGCCCTTCGGCTTGCACGAACGGCTCGAAGATGCGGGTCTGGTCGATCGGCGAAATGCCGGGGCCGTCGTCAACCACCGCGAACGCCAGCTCGCAGCCGGCGGCGCCGTCGATCTGGCGCGGCACGCCGCGTACCCGCAGCGTGACCTTGCCCTGGCCTGTGAACTTGACCGCATTCGACATCAGGTTAAGCAGCACCTGGCGCAGCTTGGTGCCGTCGACGCGGGCGCCGGCCGGCACGCCGGCGCTGTCGAGTTCGAGCTCGACGCCGGTCTGGCCGGCGCGCATGCTCACCATGTCCATCACCTCCTGCAGGATCTCGTCGATGCTCATGACCTGCGTCTGCAGCACCGCGCGCCCGGCCTCGATCTTGGACAGCTCGAGGATATCGTTGATCAGCGTGAGCAGGTGCTCGCCGGAGCGGTGGATGATCTCCAGGTTGCGCTTCTCCTCCGGCAGCATGTTCTTCGAATCGGCCATCAGGCGCGAAAAGCCGATCACGGAATTGAGCGGGGTGCGCAGTTCATGGCTCATATTGGCCAGGAAGATGCTCTTGGCCTGGTTGGCCGCCTGCGCCTGGCGCACCGCCACCGACAGCGCGTTGGTGCGCTCGGCAACCAGGTCCTCGAGGTGGATGCGGTGCCGGCGCAGCTCCTGCTCGGCCACCTTGTGCCCGGTGATGTCGTAATTGACGCCGACCACGCGCGCCGGCTGGCCCTCGGCGTCGCGGAAGATCATCGCCTCGCCCTTCATGTAGTGCAGCGAGCCGTCCGGCCAGGTGACGCGGAACTCGGCGTCGAAATCGCCGCCGCCGGCCAGCGCCCGGTCCAGCAGCGCGCGCACCGGGATGGCGTCGTCCGGATGCATGCGCGCGATCCATTCGTCCATCGAGGCGGCCGCGCCGGACGCGCTGGCCTCGTCCATGCCGTACAGGCGCAGCATCTGCTCGTCCCACACCAGCTGGCCGGTGACGATGTTCCAGTCCCAGATGCCGATGGCCGCCGCGCTGCTGGCGATCTGCAGCCGCTCCTCGCTCGCGTGCATGGCCACGTAGCGGCTGTCCATCAGGCGCACCATGTCGCGGATCGACGAGTTGAGGGTTTTGAGCTCGCCGAAGAACCAGTCGCGCGGCGGCAAGGCGCCCGGGTTCTGGCCCGCCTTGACGTTGGCGGCGTAGCGTTCGATGGTGGTGATGGGCTTGAAGATGAGCTGCGACAGCAGCAGGTACAGGCTGAAGACCAGCGTCACGTCGAGCACGGAAATCATGCCGATGATGAAGTAACGGCGCTGGCGCAGCTGCTCGAGCAGCAGCACCGGCGAGGCGTACACGGTGATGGTGCCGATATGCCGGCCGGAGGCGACGATGGCGCGCCGCTCCGACAGCAGCTCCGGATCATCCGGCTCGCGCGTGACCTCGACCAGGTGTCCGGCCGGATCGCGGGCGAGGATGAAGGGGCGGCTGCCGCTGGCGGGCACCACCGCGCTGGCGTACAGGTCGCGGTTGCTCAAGCCGCTGCGCATGATGGTGGTAATCTGGGTCTCGTCGAAGTTCCAGGCCGGCAGCGCCACCGCCGACGCCAGCTCGTCGGCGCTGTTGGACAGCGTCTGGTGCAGCTGGTCCCAGCGGTGGGCCCGCTCCACCTGGTAAAAATACAGCGCGAACGTGGTCAATACCAGGGTCACCACGGCCGTCAGCGTGACGCTGACGAACATGGCGATCGAGATTCTGCCGGCGCGGCGGGCAAGTCGGTACAGCATCGGCAACCAGTCGATAGTTAGTCTGTGGACGCGGGACGTATCAGGCCGCCCCCAAGGGAGTTAAATCATAGTTTCAAACCGACTGGAAGTCCATGCGTATTATTACCCACAGGCATTAAATGTATAAATAATATACATAATGGTTAGCTAAACAACGTTTCGGGGGGCCGCCAGCAGGTGGTCGGACGCCATGGCCGTGCTGAGGAACAACTTGCCGTTAAGCTCGCGCAGCAGGTCGCTGTGGCGCAGCCGGTCCATCACCGGCCCCTTGACCTCGGCCAGATGCATGCCGATGCCGCGCCGCTTGAGGCTCTGGTTCAGCTCCGACAGCGCCAGCAGCGCCGTGGTGTCGATCGAGCTGACCGCCGTCATCACCAGCACCAGGTGGCGCGCGCTCGGATGGGTCGCCAGTTCGCACTCGATGCGCTCGGCCACCGCCTCGACGTTGCCGAAGAACAGATTGGCGTCGATGCGCAGCACCAGCAGCTCCGGCCGGGTTTCGGTCGGATAGCGTTCGATATTGCGGAAATGTTCGCTGCCGGCGATGCGCCCCAGCACCGCGATGTGCGGCCGGCTGGCGCGCCAGATCAGGGTCCCCATCGACAGCGCCACGCCGACCACCACGCCCGCCTCCACGCCCATCGCCAGCACGCCCAGGCAGGTCGCGCCCCACGCCAGCGCGTCGCCGCGGTCGTAGCGCCAGGCGGTGCGCAGGATGTCCAGCTCCAGCATGCCGAGCACCGCGACGATGATGGTCGCGGCCAGCGTCGGCAGCGGCAGCAGCGCCAGCCAGCCGGTCGGCGCCAGCAGCGCGCACGCCAGCAACGCCGCCGTGATCAGGCTCGCCAGCGGCGTGTTGGCGCCGGCGGCGAAGTTGACGGCCGAGCGCGACAGGCTGCCCGTCACCGGAAAGCCGCCCGACAGCGCGCTGGCGACGTTGGCCGCGCCCAGGCCCACCAGCTCGTGGTTGCCGACCAGCTTCTCGTTGCGTTTGAGCGCCAGCGACTGCGCCGCCGACATCGACATCAGGAACACGATAAAACCGATCAGCAGGCCCGGTTGCAGCAGCAGCGGCCAATGGGCGGCCGACGTGGCCAGGTTCAGGCGCGGCAGGCCGGCGGGCACCGAGCCGGTGGTGCGCACGCCCATCGCGGCCAGCCCGGTTGCGGCCATCAGCGCGATGCCGCCCAGGACCACCAGCATCGGCGCCAGCTTGGCGCCGATATCGGCGGCGCCCGGCGTCAGGCCGCAGCGGCGCAACAGGCCGGCCAGATACTGCTTGGCCAGCACCAGCAGCAGCAGCGAGCCGACGCCCAGCACCGCGCTGGGCATGTGGACATGGGGCGGCGCGGCGCCCAGCAGCGTGTGGACCTGGTCGTAGGCGATGACGATCGCCGAGCCGACGGTAAAGCCGCTCATCACGGGACGCGAGAAGAAATTGGCCAGGAAGCCCATGCGCAGCAGGCCGCACAGCAGCAGCACCACGCCGGACACCATCGCCAACTGGGCCGCCAGCACGCCGGCCAGCGCCGAGCCGGCCGGCGCCAGCGGCCCGATGGCGGCCGCCGTCATCAGCGACACGATGGCCATCGGCCCGACCGACTGCGTCATGCTGCTGCCGAACAGCGCATAGACGACCGGCGGCAGGATGCTGGCATAGATGCCGACGACCGGCGGCAGCCCGGCCACCAGCGCATAGGCCATCCCCTGCGGGATCATCATCATGGCGACCACCAGGCCTGCGCTGATATCGCCGGGCAGCAGCGCGCGCCGGTAGTGCTTCAACCAATGCAGCATTGTCATTCCACGAACTGAAAACCGTCAGCGTACGCGAACGGACCGGGCCGGTCCAGAGTCAAACTCGTTTTTTACATTACGTAATGCGGAAAACGCATAAGGAAACGGTCAAGCCGCCGGCAGCGCATCGCGCGCCGCCGCCAGGATCTCCACCGACAGCGCCTGGTCGTCGACGGCCCGCGCCAGCACGATCGCCCCGACCATCGCCGCATAGGTGGCCAACGCCTGCTTGCGCTTCGCCGCCCCATCCGCCCCCGGCACCAACTCCTGCAGCACGCCGATCTGCGCCTTCGCGCCCTCGGTCAGCGCCTGCCGCACCTTGGGGCCAAGCCGCGCGATGTCCGCCCCCAGCGAGGTGATGGAACAGCCCAGCTCCGGCTGGTCGCGGTGGATCTCCGACAAATAGCTCTCGCCGATGCTCGCCATCGCGGTCTCGGGCGCCCGGGCCGCCTTGCCGCGCCAGCGCTCGACCGAGGCCTTGAACGCATGCGCGGTGGCCTCGGCCAACAAATCCTCCTTGGAGGCGAAGTGGCCGTAAAACCCGCCGTGCGTCAACCCGGCGCTTTTCATCAAATCGGCCACGCCGATGCCGTCATAGCCCTTCTGGCGGAACAACCGCGCCGCCGTCTCCACAATGCGCTCCCGGTTGAGCGCCACCTGCTCCCTGCTGACTTTCATATGCGACTCCCGCTCCCCACTCTATGCCGAACATCATACATTACGAACGTAATATATGGGGCAAATACCGAGTGGGGCGGGAACGGCGCGAGCGACAACCCAGCGGGGGCTGCGGTCCTCCAACGGCCCAGGGTCAGTCCCGCAGTATGCTGGCGCCTGTCCTGGGATTGGTCAGCGTCACGTTTTCCAGCGCCTTGATCCGCCAGGCGCCATGTTCCCGTGCCAGCACGGCGAGAATCACCGTGTCGACCGCATGCGGCCCCGCCGGGTGCGCCGTGCCCACGGTTAAGCGGCTCCAGAAATGGACGACGGTGGCGTCCGCGTCGATCGGCACCACGTCGATGAGCTCGTTTGCCATCGTCGAGTCGTTGTAGACGCCCGCATGGACGGGAACATGCATGGCGACGATGTCATCGATGCCGCGCCGCTCCAGGCGTGGCTTGACGAAGCGGCCAGCCGGCGCAATGGCGCGAACTTGTCACCCAGCGGACGAGGCAGGTGGCCGATGGCTTCCCCCCGCAGAGTGGCGGCGACAAACGAATGGGCCCTCTCCCGGCATGTCC
>JBDSKP010000015.1:0-3056 GCA_039916925.1 Duganella sp. | reverse complement strand
TTCCATCCTGACGCTGGACGCGAAGATCAATGAAAACGGCGCCGCGCCCTATCAGGGCATGGACCGCTTCGTCGCCCGCAAGCAGATCGTCGCCGACCTCGACAAGCTGGGCCTGCTGGAATCGGTCAAGCCGCACAAGCTGATGGTGCCGCGCGGCGACCGCACCGGCGTGGTGATCGAACCGATGCTGACCGACCAATGGTTTGTCGCAATGAGCAAGCCGGCGCCGGAGGGCACCTTCGTCCCGGGCAAATCGATCGCCGAGGTCGCGCTGGAGAAGGTCGCCAGCGGCGACATCAAGTTCGTGCCCGAAAACTGGAGCAACACCTACAACCAGTGGCTCAACAACATCCAGGACTGGTGCATCTCGCGCCAGCTGTGGTGGGGCCACCAGATCCCGGCCTGGTACGACGAGGCCGGCAACATCTTCGTCGCCAAGACCGAGGCCGAGGCGCTGGCCAAGCAGCAGGCGGCCGGGAGCGCCGGCCCGCTGCGCCGCGACAACGACGTGCTCGACACGTGGTTCTCGTCCGCGCTGGTGCCGTTCTCGACCCTGGGCTGGCCGGAGGAAACGCCTGACCTGAAGGCCTTCCTGCCGTCGTCGGTGCTGGTGACCGGCTTCGACATCATCTTCTTCTGGGTCGCGCGGATGGTGATGTTCACCTTGCACTTTACGGGCAAGGTGCCGTTCGAGACCGTCTACGTGCACGGGCTGGTGCGCGACTCGCAGGGCCAGAAGATGTCCAAGTCCAAGGGCAACACGCTCGACCCGATCGACCTGATCGACGGCATCGGCATCGACGCGCTGGTGGAAAAACGCACCACCGGGCTGATGAACCCGAAGGCGGCCGAGAAGATCGCCAAGGCCACGCGCAAGGAATTCCCCGAGGGCATCGCCGCCTACGGCACCGACGCGGTGCGCTTCACGATGGCCTCGTACGCCTCGCTGGGCCGCAACATCAACTTCGACCTGGGCCGCGCCGAAGGCTACCGTAACTTCTGCAACAAGCTGTGGAACGCCACCCGCTTCGTGCTGATGAACACGGAGGAGAAGGATTGCAGCGCCAGCGTCGCCGACCTGTCGAACGCCGACAAGTGGATCATCTCGCTGCTGCAAAAGGCCGAGCTGGACGTGGCCAAGGGCTTCGCCGACTACCGCTTCGACAACATCGCCTCGACGATCTACAAGTTCGTCTGGGACGAGTACTGCGACTGGTATCTGGAAGTGGCCAAGGTGCAGGTGCAAAGCGGCACCGAGGGCCAGCAGCGCGCCACCCGCCACACCTTGTTGCGCGTGCTGGAAGTGGTGCTGCGCCTGGCGCACCCGGTGATCCCGTTCGTCACCGAGGCGCTGTGGCAGGCGGTCGCGCCGCTGGCGGGCAAAACTGGCGACTCCATCATGACGCAGCCGTACCCGATCGCCAACACCGCCAACATCGATGAAGCGGCCGAGGCGTGGATGCATCAGCTCAAGACGCTGACCGACGCCACCCGCAACCTGCGCGGCGAAATGCAGCTGGCGCCGTCGCTGCGGGTGCCGCTGATCGTCGAAGCCGAGGCGGGGAATGCGGCCGACAAGGCGGCGATGGAAGGCTACGCGCCGTACATCCAGTCGCTGGGCAAGCTGGCGGAAGTGCAGATCGTCGACGCGCTGCCGGAATCGCCGGCGGCCGTGGCTATCGTCGGCACGACCAAGCTGATGCTGAAGGTGGAGATCGACGTCAAGGCCGAGCGTGAGCGGCTGTCGAAGGAGATCGCGCGCGTCGAGGGCGAGATCAACAAGGCCAGCGGCAAGCTGTCGAACGAAAGCTTCGTCGCCCGCGCGCCGGCCGAGGTGGTGGCGCAGGAGAAGGAACGCGTCGCCAACTTCTCGGCGACCTTGGACAAGATGCGCGAGCAGTTCGCCAAGCTGCCAGCAGCGTAACCCGCACCGCCATGCGGGGTCGAACCCCTTGGGGTACGACCCCTAAGCGGTACGGCATGCGTATCGCCAAACGGTGGCGGGGTTGGCTTTCTATTCCGCCAGCAGCGCGGCGTAGCGCTCGATGTCGACGTTGCCGCCGCTGATGATCACCCCCACCCGCTTACCTTGTAGCTGATCCTTCATCGCCCGCGCCGCCGCCAGGCCCAGGCAGCCGGTCGGCTCCACCACGATCTTCATGCGCGCCGCGAAAAAGCGCATCTCGGCGCGCAACTGCTCGTCGCCCACCGTCAAAATATCGTCCACATCGCGCTGGATGATCGGGAACGTCAGCTTGCCCAGATGCTGCGTCTGCGCGCCGTCGGCGATCGTCTTGGGCGTGTCGATGTGCACGATGGCGCCAGTGCGGAACGATCGCTGCCCGTCGTTGCCCGCCTCCGGCTCGACGCCATACAACCGGGTCTTCGGCGACAGCGCCCGCGTCACCAGCGCCGAACCACTGAGCAAACCACCGCCCCCCAGGCAGACGAACAGGTAATCGAGCTGGCCCACGTCCTCGAACAATTCCTTGGCGGCCGTGCCCTGCCCCGCGATCACGTCGGCGTGGTCGTACGGCGGAATCAAGGTCAGGCCGTGTTTGACCGCCAGGTCGCGGCCGATCTGCTCGCGGTCTTCGGTGTAGCGGTCGTACAGCACCACGGTGGCGCCGTAGCCGCGCGTGGCGGCGATCTTCGACGGCGGCGCGTCGTGCGGCATGACGATGGTGGCCGGTATGCCCATCAGCTGCGCCGACAGCGCGATGCCTTGCGCGTGATTGCCCGACGAGAAAGCCACCACGCCGGCGCGGCGCTGTTCGGCGTCGAACCTGGCCAGCGCGTTGTAGCTGCCGCGGAATTTGAACGCGCCCATGCGCTGCAAATTTTCGGCCTTGAAGAATACCTGGGCGCCCAATTCGGCGTCCGCCGTGCGCGACGTGAGCACCGGCGTGCGGTGCGCGTGGCCGGCGATGCGCTCGGAGGCGGCAACGACGTCGGCATAGGTGGGGAGGTGTTCGCTCATCTTGTTCCTTTGTGATTACCAGGGCCAGGCGATGCTGGTCCCGGTGCCGTTTGCCAAAGCGCGCTGGTGCAGCATG
>JBDSKP010000014.1:0-2268 GCA_039916925.1 Duganella sp. | reverse complement strand
AGGGGCGAATGCTGGGATCGTTTTGCCCAGACGAGCAATTTCTTCTTGCTCGAGTTGTTGAATCAGATTCATTTTAAGACTCCAAAAACCATCGTGCTGGCGCGCAAATGAGTGCTGTTCAAACACTCGCCCAGTAGAGGATGGGGTTAGCCACGCAGGCAACGCGCCTGCAGGCTGCTACAACAACAGGTTTTTATAAACCTGCCAAAAATTTCTCGTCATGCCTGGTCAGCAAGCCGCTCGCGCGCGCCTGAACCAGCAGATCGGGGCGCTTGCGCGCGGTCGCTTCCAGCATGCGCTGGCGGCGCCATTTTTCGATCTCGGCGTGGTTGCCGCCCATCAGCACCGGCGGCACGCCCACCCCCTCATACGTCTCCGGCCGCGTGTAGTGCGGCGAATCGAGCAAGCCGTTGACGAAACTGTCCTCGACCGCCGACGCATCCGTGTTCAGCACGCCGGGAATCTGGCGGATCACGGCATCCATCAAAGCCATCGCCGGCAGCTCGCCGCCGGACAGCACGAAGTCGCCGAGGCTGATTTCCTCGTCGACGCAGCGGTCCAGCAAACGCTGGTCCACCGCCTCGTAGCGCCCGCACAGGATCACCAGGCCGGGTTCCTGCTTGAGCGCCATGACGCGCTCGTGCGTTAACTGCTTGCCCTGCGGCGACATGAACAACACGCGGGGCGCGGGCAGACCGGCATCGGTCTGGCGCCGCTTCGCCGCGTTGAGCGTCGCCTCAAGGGGCTTGGCCAGCATCACCATGCCGGGGCCGCCGCCATAGGGGCGGTCATCCACGGTGCGGTGATTGTCGGTGGTGAAATCACGCGGATTCCACAACGACAAGCCACATTTATTCTGTTCGAACGCGCGCCGGGTGACCCCCGACTGCGTCAGTGCGGCGAACATTTCGGGGAACAGGGTCACGACATCGAATTGCATGGCGGGCCGCCCTTATGTTCTTTAGTAATCAAGGCCCCAGTCGACGGTGATCTTCCTGGCCGACTTGTCCACCTTGATGATGAACGCGTCGACAAATGGGATCAGGCGCTCTTGCGCCGCAACCTCGGAATCAGAACCTTCAGCCACGGCCGCCGTGACGCGCAAGATCGACTGCGGACCGTTGCTCATCATGTCAGTCACCGTACCGAGGTGCTCACCTTGCACATTCTCTACATTCAGACCAATCAACTCGGTCCAGTAAAACTCGTCATCGGACAAGGCCGGGAAACGACTGCGCGGAACCGACACAGCCGCGCCCTTGAGCGCTTCCGCGACGTCCCGATCGGTCACTCCCACCAGTTGCGCGACCACGTCGCCGCCATGCAGTTTGCACTGCTTGACATCGACATCGTGCAAGCTTGGCTTGTCGATCCACCAGGTTTTCACCGCGAGGAGCGCATCCGCATCTTCCGAGAAAGGACGTATCCTCACCCAGCCAGCGACGCCGTAGGCACCGAAGACAAAGCCTACCTGTGCCAGATCGTCGGGGACTTGCACCCCGGATGCATTCTTATCGGTCAAACCAGCAGCCAGACTTAAACAGCTTTGTTCGACGCTACCAGGCGAGCGACGGTAGGCGACAGTTGTGCGCCAACCGATTGCCAGTGAGCCAGACGGTCAGCGGTGATGCGCAGTGGCACTTCGCCACCCTGCGCCATCGGGTTGTAGAAACCGATGCGTTCGATGAAACGGCCATCGCGGCGATTGCGCGAATCGGTTGCAACGATGTTGAAGAACGGACGCTTCTTGGCGCCTCCACGAGCTAAACGAATAACGACCATAATATTTCCAAAAAGTGTGCTAGGACGGAAAAAGCCGCAAATTATAGCGCGCTTAGCCGCGAAGCAGCAAGCGTTAATGAAATAATCGGGCGAATTGGGGTAATCGAAGATTATCCCCCGTTCCGACGCACGGGGCAATAGCCACAGCGAAAAAAGGTGGGCCGGGCCGGTATTATGACCGATACTGCATGCTTTCCGGCTATTTAATCGATAACCATGACGAATCCGCACCACACCGCGCATCCAGCCACCTCTTCCGCCCGCCATAAAAACAAGACCATCGCCGCCCTGCTGGCCTTCGTGTTCGGCGGGCTCGGCCTGCAGCGCCTGTATCTGCGCGGGCCGCGCGATCCCTGGCTGTGGGCGCACCTGGCCTGCCTGCCGGCGGCCTGGCTGGTCGCCACGACCGCGCCGCAAGCCGACAACTTCTTCAAGCTGTTGCCTATTATGGTGTCGGGGCTGGTCGGTTTTCTGGAGGCGCTGGTG
>JBDSKP010000013.1:0-8576 GCA_039916925.1 Duganella sp. | reverse complement strand
CGTTGCAGGTGATATAGCTCAGTTGGTTAGAGCACAGCATTCATAATGCTGGGGTCGGTGGTTCAAGTCCACCTATCACCACCAAGAATTCGATAAGCCGCTGATCCGAAAGGTTCAGCGGCTTTTTCTTTGCCGGTAGTCGCTTTTTCGGCGACGCGTTCGGCGCAAAGCGCCGCTGGTCAGCAAGTGCTGGTTCAGTCGCTGGAGATAAGCGACCGTCGCCTCGCCGTTATTCGCGGTCGTGCGCTTGACGACGGTGCCAAACACCAACGTCACGGGCTCACTATATGACCACCGTCGCGACCTTCCTGGCGTGAATGGCCTTTATCTGGACGGCATCACGGGAATAGTAAAGCGACTTCGCATCCTTGCACCTGTATCCCCGGCGATATGCACGCGCGGCTCGGCCACGGCGCCGGCCAGGACCTTCGACGGGATATAGGCATAGCCGAATCGGCTCATGCTCGTCCACTGCGCGTCCTTGCCTAGAAATTCCGTCTGGTCGAAACGCAGCAATCGCCCGGCCAGACGCTCGGCGGCAGGTTTCAGGCCGCCATAAATATATTCCAGGATGTCTTGGGATTGCATAAATCCGCCGTTGTTGATGTACGGCGGCTGGTTGGTCGCCAATGCCGAATCTTCCGGATTGTTCGTGATGATGGAATGGCCCGCCGGCACGCTGTCGTGGTACGCGATATTCTCCCCTTTTACGCCCAGCATTTCGTAGAACTGGCGGATTTGGGCCACCACGTCGAAATACACCACGTCATCCCGGCTGCCGGTGAAGATGTAGAGCCGGGCGTCGGCCATTTTCGACATAGGCGTCCTCCGCCGCCACCGTCTTGCGGGAACGATATGTCTGGGCGCAGCGAAACGGGTAGACCGGCCGATGCGTTATGGCCGCGTAGAAACAGTATTGTGTGATCCAGGCGCGGCGGGCTATTGAGATTTATCAAGATTTTCTGCGCCGGGCCGGCGGCGCGTTCTTTCAACCTTCAAACCGCTCGAACGTCTCGCCCAGGAACTCGACAAAGGTTCTGATCCGCGCCGACAGCTGGTGCCGCCTCGGATACACCGCGTAGATGTCGGCGTCGGGCGTGCGCAGCCCCGGCAGCACCTGCACCAGCCGCCCCGACTCCAGATAACGCTCGATGTCCCACTCCGCCCGCATCAGGATGCCGTGGCCGTCCAGCGCCCAGTTGACGGCGATCTCGCCATCGTTGGTGGTCAGGTTGCCGCGCACCTTGACCGCCTGCACGTCGCGCTCCGATTCGCGCCCCGCGAACAACCGCCACAAACCATACGCCTCGTCGCCCTGCCGGATGCAGATGCAGTTGTGGCGCCGCAGCTCGGCCGGCGATTTGGGCTCGCCGCGCCGCGCCAGATACATCGGCGAGGCACACAACAGGCGCCGGTTCGGCGCCAGCCTCCTGGCGATCACCCGCGTGTCCGACGGCGCGCCGAAGCGGATGCAGACGTCGAACTGGTCGTCGGTCAGCGGCGGCGGATCGACCGACAGCTGCAGTTGCACGTCCACCTCCGGGTACCGCAGCACGTACCGGGAAATCGCCGGCGCGATGTGCAACCGCCCGAAACCCAGCGTGGCGTTGACCCGCAGCTGACCTTTCGGCACACCCTGGGATGACGTCAACAGCTGATCGAGGTCGGCGATCTCGCCCAGGATGCGGCGCGCGTGCTCCAGCAGCACCTCGCCCTCGGGCGTCATGCTCATGCGCCGCGTGGTGCGGTTCACCAGCGGCACGCCGACCCGCGCTTCGATGATGGCGAGCCGCTTGCTGACGGCCGATGTCGTGATGCCGAGTTCACGCGCGGCCGCGCTCCGGCTGCCGGCGCCGGCGAGCGTGACTATGAAGCCCAATTCGGCCGGCTGGAATCCGCTGCTCATGGTTGATTGTGGAGTTCAAGGTTAACAATGGATTGAGTTTAGGCCTCCAACGCGTCATCGTCCAGCCCTTAAAGTGGGCTCCACCCCGCCACTTAAACAGGAGACAGCATATGAAGACCTACCACATCGCGACCATTCCGGGCGACGGCATCGGCAAAGAGGTCGTCCCGGCCGGCCGCCAGGTGCTGGCCGCCCTGGCCGTCGGCAGCAATTCCTTCCGCTTCGAGTTCGAGGATTTCGACTGGGGCGGCGACTACTACCGCAGGCACGGCGCGATGATGCCGGCCGATGGCCTCGACGCGCTGCGCGGCAAGGACGCCATCCTGTTCGGTTCCGCCGGCGATCCCGACATCCCGGACCACATCACGCTGTGGGGACTGCGCCTGAAGATCTGCCAGGGCTTCGACCAGTACGCCAACGTGCGTCCCACCCGCATCCTGCCCGGCATCGACGGCCCGCTCAAACGCTGCAAACAGGAAGACCTGAACTGGGTGATCGTGCGCGAGAACTCCGAAGGCGAATACTCGGGCGTCGGCGGCCGCGTGCACCAGGGCCACCCGATCGAGGCGGCCACCGACGTCTCGATGATGACGCGCGTCGGCGTCGAGCGCATCCTGCGTTTCGCCTTCACGCTGGCGCGATCGCGCCCGCGCAAACTGCTGACGGTCATCACCAAGAGTAACGCCCAGCGCCACGCGATGGTGATGTGGGACGAAATCGCGCTGGAAGTGTCGCGCGACTTCCCGGACGTCACATGGGACAAGGAACTGGTCGACGCGGCCACCGCCCGCATGGTCAACCGCCCGGCGACGCTCGACACCATCGTCGCCACCAACCTGCACGCCGACATCCTGAGCGACCTGGCCGCAGCGCTGGCCGGCAGCCTCGGTATCGCGCCGACCGGGAACATCGATCCGGAACGCCGCTACCCGTCGATGTTCGAACCGATCCACGGCTCCGCGTTCGACATCATGGGCAAGGGGCTGGCCAATCCGGTCGGCACCTTCTGGTCGGTGGTGATGCTGCTGGAGCACCTGGGCGAGCATGACGCGGCCGGACGTGTGATGCGGGCGGTGGAAGCCGTCACCGCCAATCCAACGCTGCACACGCGCGATCTGGGCGGCACCGCCACCACCGCACAGGTGACCGATGCCGTCTGCGCCATCCTCGGCACCGGGGAGCGCCGCGCCGCCTAAGCCCCCAACCAGCGCCCCGACCGGCCATCCAGAGCCCAGGCGGGGCGTGTTCGCCGCAGCACAACATAACAGGAGACTTCACCATGTATAAGCGCTTCTTTGGAAAGCTGTACGTCCAGGTCCTGATCGGCGTGATCGCCGGCGGGTTGCTGGGATTTTTCCATCCGCAGCTGGGCACCGACTTCAAACCCCTCGGCGACGCTTTCATCCGCCTGATCAAAATGGTGTTCGCGCCCGTCATCTTCGCGATGGTGGTACTGGGCATCGCCAAGATGGAGAGCCTCAAGGAACTGGGGCGCGTGGGCGTGCGAGCGTTGATCTATTTTGAAGTGATGTCCACCTTCGCCCTGCTGCTGGGCCTTGTGATGGTCAACGTCGTCAAGCCCGGCGCCGGCATGAACATCGACGTCAAGACCCTCGACACCGCCAGCATCGCCAGCTACACGGCGGCGGCGAGCAAGTCCGGCGGCTTCACCGACTTCCTGCTGCATATGATCCCCTCCAGCATCATCGACGCGCTGGCCAAAAACGATATCCTGCAAATCCTGGTGTTCGCCACCATGTTCGGCATCGCGCTGTCGCACATGGGACGGCGCGCGAAACCGGTGATCGACTTCCTCGACGCATTCTGCAACAGCATGTTCATCATGGTCACGATGATCATGCGCGTGGCGCCCTTGGCGGCGTTCGGCGCCATCGCCTTCACGGTCGGCAAATACGGACTGGGTTCGCTGGTCTCGCTGGGCCAGCTGATGGGCAGCATGTACCTGACCTGCGCGGCGTTCGTGTTCGTGGTGCTGGGATTGGTGGCGCGCGTGTCGGGCTTCAGCCTGTGGAAGTTCCTGCGCTATATCAAAGAGGAGCTGTTCACCGTGCTGGGCACCAGTTCGTCGGAATCGGTGGTGCCGCAGTTGATGCGCAAGCTGGAACACGTGGGCGTGTCCAAGCCGGTGGTCGGCCTGGTGATCCCGTCGGGCGTGACGTTCAACCCGGACGGCCAGTGCATCTACTACACGATGGCGGCCATCTTCATCGCCCAGGCCACCAATACACCGCTGAGCGTCACCGACCAGTTGGTCGTACTGGGGGTGTTGATGCTGACGTCCAAGGGGTCGGCCGGCGTGACCGGTTCGGGCTTCATCACGCTGGCGGCGACGCTCGCCTCGCTGGGGAACATTCCCGTCGCCGGCATGGTACTGCTGCTCGGCGTGGACCGATTCATGTCGGAGGCGCGCGCCATCACCAACACCATCGGCAACGCGGTGGGTACGATGGCGATCGCGCAATGGGTCGGCGCGCTGGACCGCGACCGCATGCAGCGGGTGTTGAACGGCGAGTCGACGGAAGAGGAGCTGCGCGCGCTGACGGCAAAAGACGACCCGGACGACAGCGGCGAGGTAAGCCACGTAGGGCGGATTAGCGCAGCGTAATCCGCCATGCATGCGTCTCGACGGCTCACGCATCGGCGGATTACGGCGTTCCGCCTAATCCGCCCTACGTGTTTCAGACATCCGGCGCGTGATGTTGCCGCCGCATGCGCGTGATTATTTACCTATCACCTTGACCAGCTTTGCCAGCGACTTGTCGCTGGCGCTCAGGCTCTGCGTGGCGTCGTTCCAGCGCAGCGTGGTGGTGGTCGCGCCCTTGCCTTTTTCGTAGTCGTAGCTGGCGCCGTCGTCGTCATACAGGTTGAACTCGCCGTCCTTGCCCGGATAAACATGGATGGCGGCGATCGCCTGCTTGGTCGCCGTCGACTGGATATCCGCGCCGACCGGCACGATCGATCCGGCCTTGACGAACACCGGTATGCGCTCGATCGGCGCCGCCACCTTGACCCACTGGCCGCCGCTGAATTTCTCGTTGGTCCAGTAGTTGTACCAGTCGGCGCCCGCCGGCAGGTAGACATCCTTCTGCGTCTGCCCTTGCTCCGTCACCGGCGCCACCAGGAAGGCCGGGCCGAACATGTATTCGGTGCCGATGTTGGCGACGTTCGGATCGCCGGCGAAGTCCATCCACAACGGCCGCATGAACGGCGCGCCGGTGTCGTAGGTGGTCTTGGCGCTCGAATACAGATACGGGATCAAACGATAACGCAGGCGATCATAATCGGCCAGGATGGTCTCGGCGGCGCGGCCGAAGGACCACAACTCGGCGGCCTTGCGGTCACCGTGCACGCGCAAGGTCGGCAGGAAGGTCCCGTACTGGAACCAGCGCGTGAACAACTCCGGATAGTCGTGGTACTGACCGATCACGTCGCGCGCGTCGGACGGATCGAGCAACGGCTCCTTGGTGGCGGTGGTGCTCTGCGGCAGTCCCTGCCAGCCGCCGATGTCGTTACCCCAGTAGGCGATGCCGGACGCGGTCATGTTCAAGCCGGTCGGGATCTGGCGCGCCAGCGCTTCCCAGCTTGGATTGATGTCCGAGGACCAGAACAGCGCGCCGGTGCGCTGCGAACCCAAATACGCGGCGCGCGACAGGATCAGCACGCGCTTGTTCGGCTTCCATGCGCGCATGCCCTGCGCCACGCCTTCCACGTGCAGCAACGGGAACAAGTTGTGATAGCGGTCGCCCGAGCCGATCGAGTAGAAGAAACCGTCCGGTACCAGATCGGGCTCGGTCTCGTCGAGCCAAGGATAGTCGAAGCCGTGCGACAGGATGTTGTCGCGCGCCTTCTGCCAGAACCACGCGCGCGCGGCCGGATTGGTCGGGTCGATCAAGCCGCCGGTGCGGTCGGAGCGGAACGGCAGGCCGTCGACGGTCTTGCCATCCTTGTCCTTGAGCAGATAGCCCTTGGCATCGAGCTCGTTGAAGTAGCGGCCCGACGTTTCATAGCGCGGCCAGATCGAGATGATCGACTGCATGCCCATGTCGTGCAGCTGCTTGTTCATGCCGTCCGGGTCCGGGAACTCGGCCGGGTTGATGTCCATCTGGCCCATGCGCGTCCAGTAGAACCAGTCCAGCACCATCACGTCCAGCGGGTACTTCTTCTCGCGGTAGGTCTTGGCCACGCGCAGCATCAGGTCCTGGCTGTCGTAGCGCGCCTTGGACTGGATCAGGCCAAACGCCGCCTTCGGTGGGATCGGCGTCTTGCCGGTCAGGCGCGCGTAACCCGAGTACAGCGCCTCCGGCTTGTCGCCGGTGATGACGAAGAAGCTGACGCGCTCCCCCACCTTGGACTGGAACGAGGTGCGGCCGTTGATGCCGGCGACAAAGCGCGTGGCCGACGGGTTGTCCCATACGATGCCGTAGGACTTGGAACTGACCATGAACGGCACGCACACCGTCTCGCCGGCCGGCGCGTCGTACCAGTGCGCGCAGTCGATGGTGCGGCCGCGCAGATCCAGCGCGCCGGTCGATTCCTGGTTCTGGCCCATGCCGTAGTAATGCTCGTCGGCCGGCGCGGCGAACGAGGCGCCCACCTGGTAGGTCTTTTCGGTGTTGACGGTCTGCGGCGACATCTCCCAGCCGTTCATGCTCAGGATGGTCTCGCCCCTGGCGTTTTTAATTTGAAGGCCGACCGGCGCCAGTTGCGGCGCGAAGTACTTTTCGCCGCTGCTCGGCACACGCGGCGGCGGCGCGGCGTTGACATGCAGCGTCAGCGCCGACGAGACGAAGGTGTCGCCGTCGGCGCCGGCCTTGTGCTGGAACGCGCTGCCGTCCGCGTGTTCGGCGATGATGCCGTAGCCCGGCGCCTTGAGCGCCTCGGCCTTGTCAGCGGCGATCGAGACGTGGACGATGTTGGGGCCATAGGCCTGCACCGATACCCAGGCGCCGTTCCGGTCCAGGGTGACGAGTGGCGCGGCATGGGCCGCCGTGACGGCCAGCGCCGAGGCAAGCACCGTGGAGGCGGCGCGAAGTGAAAGCAGTTTCATGGGGGAAAATCCTGTAATTGCAGGTCGATAATTTTGTCTCCGTCGCAATGCCGTCGCAAGTGTGAAAATCACCAAACGATGGACTGAAATTTCGCGCCGCCCACTTGGGGCCGGGCGGACCGGGTCGTCGTGGCGGCGCCAGCGTTACTTTTTTTCCACAATTCGTATAGAAAAATTGCGTCCGCCTATACGAAGTGGGAATAGCTGCACGCAAAAATAATCATATTTGTGATTATTTGTGATTTTTATGACAATTCTCCGCGTCCGACCGCCAGCCGTCCCGGCCGCTCCGCGCGGCCCGCTGAGAGGGAAAGCCCGCCGCAGCGCGCCGATTCTTCCTCCGCGGAAACCGTTTAACTTGCGGTCCCCGGGGCCCCTACCGCTAGTTGCTCACTGTTTGCTAAGTGACTAGTCTTGACTCTGCCAGGCAAGAGAGACTGCTTAGGCGACCCAGAAATCAAACCCTGAGGATAAAAATGAAGAAGAAAACATTGGAGACGATGGTGGCGCTGGCGCTGGCCGCCATGTACACCCCGGCGGCAATGGCACAGGACACGCCAGCGGCGGCCAGCGGCGAACCGGCAGCCGCCACACCACCCGCTGCCGCCCCCGCCGCGGCGCAGGATAAAGTCGAAACGGTGGTCGTCACCGGTTTCCGCTCCAGCCTCCAGAAAGCGCTCAATCTCAAGGCCCAGGCCATCGGCGTGCGCGATTCGATCGTCGCCGAGGACATCGGCAAATTCCCGGAGGCGAACGTCGCCGAATCGCTGCAGCGCGTGCCGGGTGTGATCCTGAACCGCGACGAATCGTCCGGCGAGGGCCAGCGCATCTCCATCCGCGGCCTGCCGACCGACTACTCGGTCACCACCTTGAACGGCGCGCCGGTCAACACCACGTCGACGTCGACCATCGGCAGCGCGGCGCGCGGCTTCAACTACGACGTGTTCGCGTCCGAACTGTTCGGCCGCGTCGACTTCTACAAATCGCCGCTGGCCGAGCTGACCGAGGGCGGCCTCGGTGGCGTGGTCGATCTTCAGACCCCGCGCCCGTTCGACAACCCGAAGCGCACCATCCGCTACGGGCTGACCGACACCTACAACACCGCCTCCAAGCACAACGACCCGAACGGCTTCGTGCTGTACTCGAACACCTGGGACAAACTGGGCTTCCTGATCGGCGCCTCGCACTCGGGCAGCGTCAACACACGCTCCGGCTTCGAGGCCACGGGCGGCTACAACAGTTCCTTCAACGGCAGCCAGAGCCCCGTGAAAGGCAATTTCGCGCTGACCCTGGACTACGACGACCCGCGCGCCAACCTGTCCGGCTACACGCGCGACCAGATCGACAAGGCGCTGCTGCCGCGTATCTACCGCTTCTACGGTTCGCAAAACGAGCGCACCCGCGACGGCCTGGTGTCGTCGCTGCAGTGGAAGACGCCGACCGTCAACCTCAGTTTCGACACGATGTACTCGAAGCTGAAGAACACCCGCGAGGAGACGCTGTTCGGCATCCTGGTGCGCAGCACCAAGACCACCAACCGCGCGCTGCCCGCCGGCGCGAGCGGCAACAACGGCCTGATTCCGGTCAATGTGCATATCGACC
>JBDSKP010000012.1:0-2297 GCA_039916925.1 Duganella sp. | reverse complement strand
TGCCCGAGCAGGACACGCTGTCGAAAAAATCGAAGGAAATGGAAACCCGCTGGGCCGACCTGTTCGCGGGCAAGCTCAGCCTGGACCAGTTCAAGCAGCTGGCCGGCGACTCGCAGGCGTTCGCGGTGGCCGTGTCGGCCGCCACCGAGGCCGAAAAGGCCCGTTTGCTCGAGATCATGATGGCCCAGGACTTCCAGGACATCACCGGCCAGCTGATCAAGAAAGTGGTGAACATCACCAAGACCGTGGAGCACGAACTGGCCACGCTGCTGCGCGACAACGCGCCGCCGGCGGTACGCGAGAAAATCGCGCAAAAAGAAGTGTCCCTGATGTCCGGCCCCTCGGCTCCGGCCGTGGCGCTGAACCAGGACAATGTCGACGACCTGCTTGCTGATCTGGGATTCTAATGGACGATATGCTCAAGGATTTCGTCGTTGAGGCGATGGATCTGGCGGTCAACGTTGAAGAGCATTTGCTGCGGCTCGAACGCGACCCCGACAATAAAGAAACGCTGAACGCGGTGTTCCGCTCGTTCCACACCATCAAGGGCGGTGCCGGTTTCATGGGCCTGCCGGCGATGGTCGCGGCCTGCCACCTGACCGAGAACCTGTTCGACGCGCTGCGCACCGGCGCCGCGCCGGTCACGCCGATCGCGATCGAGGCGGCGCTGCAGGCGTCCGGCTTCGTGGCCGACCAGCTCGCCGAACTGAACAACGGCGCCGAGCCGCACAGCCTGGCGCCGATGCCGAAGGACCTCGAACTGATCCTGACCGACGCCATCGAGGGCAAGACCGCCTCCGCGCCGGCCGCGCCGGCACCGGCGCCGGCCGCCGCGCCCGCGCCGGCACCCGTGGTGGCCGCCCCGGTGGCCGCCGCGTCGGCACCGTCCGAGGACGGCCTGGACTGGGAAGGCATGTATGAGGCCGTGATGCCGGCCGGCAGCTACACGCGTCCGGCCGCCGCCGCTCCGACCGCCGCGCCCGCGTCCGTCGCGACCGCAGCCGCAACCTCGGCCGCGCCCGTCGCGACCGCCGCCGCCACGCCCGTCAAGCGCGAAGCGCCCGAGAAACGCGAAGAGCGTCCGCATGCGGCGCCGGCCAAAGAAGAGTCGATCCGCGTCGATGCTGTTAAACTGGATGCCTTGCTGGAAGTGGCGGGCGAATCGGTGCAGGCGGCCAACCAGGCCGCCGTGCTGCTCGAGCGCCTGTTGCAATTCAAGTTCGAGGGCCAGGCCCAGACGCTGATGGCGACGTTGGCCGAGACGCTGGAGCGGGCCTCGCGCTATTCGACCGAACTGCAGCGCGCCACCCTGGCGACGCGCATGCAGCCGGTCGGCCGCCTGTTCCAGAAGTTCCCGCGCCTGGTGCGCGAGCTGGCCAAGGATCTGGGCAAGGACGTCGAGCTGACCATCGAGGGCGCCGAGACCGAGGTCGACCGCGTGGTCGTCGACAGCCTGTACGATCCGCTGGTGCACATGCTGCGCAACTCGCTGGACCACGGCGTCGAATCGCCGGAAGACCGGCTGGCGGCGGGCAAGCCGGCCAAGTCGTTTATTTCGCTCAAGGCGTGGCAGGAGGCCAACAGCGTGATGATCGTGCTGCAGGACGACGGCAAGGGCATGGACCCGGTGATGCTGCGCACCAAGGCGCAGCAAAAGGGCTTGATCAGCGAGTCGGCCAACCTGAGCAACGACGAGTGCTTCCAGCTGGTGTTCCTGCCGGGGTTCTCGACCAAGGAAGTGGCCTCGAGCGTGTCCGGCCGCGGCGTCGGCATGGACGTGGTGAAGACCGCCGTGGAGAAGAACCGCGGCGCCATCCACATCGAGTCGCAACTGGGCAAGGGCACCAAGTTCGCCATCCGTCTGCCGATCGAGCTGTCGATCGTGCCGACCATGCTGGTTTTGACCTCGGGCGCCGCGCTGGCGCTGCCGATGGCCGTGGTGCAGCGCGTGGTCGAGTTGCCGGAGGTGTTCATGGAAGTGGGCGGCGCCCCGGTCCTCAAGGACCAGGGCCGGCCGTTGCCGGTGCGCTCGCTGGCCGACGCGCTGGGCTACGAGAGCTGCCGCGAGAAGGTGGGTATTGTTGTCGCCGCGCCACAGCCGTATATTCTGGCGGTGGAGGCGGTCGACGGCACGGCCGACCTGGTGATCAAGCCGATGACGGCAATCTCGGCGCAGGGCATTACCGGCACTGCGCGCTCGGCCGAGGGCCACCTGGTATTGGTAGTGGGCCTGTCGTTTATCCTGGACGGCTGCCGCATGACAGCGCAGGCGCGGTAATTAACGATGCTCATGATTT
>JBDSKP010000011.1:0-10195 GCA_039916925.1 Duganella sp. | reverse complement strand
GGTAGGCTGCCCCTTCGATGGGCCCTACGTGTTTCAGATTGATGCTTGCTTTTGCGGCGCGCGGCGCGGCAGCAGCATGCGCACCGACGTTCCCGCGCCCGGCGTCGAGGACACGCTGATGCGCCCGCCCAGCACCGCGCTGACAATGTTGTAGACGATGTGCATGCCGAGCCCCGTGCCGCCCTGGCCCATGCGCGTGGTGAAGAACGGATCGAACACGCGCCGCAGCACCTCGTCGTTCATGCCGGCGCCGTTGTCGCTGAAGGTCAGCGCCACCATGCCGTCGGCCGCCGCCTCCGCGTGCACCGTGATCACGCCGCCCGCGCCGGCCTCGAAGGCGTGGTTGAGCGCGTTGTTCATCAGGTTGTTGAGGATCTGGTACAAACCGCCCGGGTAGGAATCGAAGCGCAGCCCCTCCTGTATCTCCAGCACGACTTCGCAGCCGGCGCGGCGCAGGCGCGGCGTGTACGTGGCGATGATGTCGCGCACCGCTTCCTGCAAGTCGAACTCGCGCCGCTGGTCGTTGGTCTGGTCGACCGCGATCTGCTTGAACGACGAGATCAACTCCGCCGCCTTGTGCAGCGAGTTCGAAATCAGCTCGCTGGCGGTGCGCACTTCCTCCAGGTGCGCGATCAGTTCCGTGCGGCGCAGCGCGCCGGCGCCGACGTGGCGCTCGAAATCCTCGACGCGGTCGCGCAGCGACGTCGATGCCAGCAGGCTGTTGCCGATCGGCGTATTGAGTTCGTGCGCGATGCCCGCCACCAGCGATCCGAGCGAGGCCATTTTCTCCGACGCCAGCAGCTCGACCTGCGTGCGCTGCAAGGTTTGCAGCGCGGCGCTCAAATCGGCGTTGGCGCGTTCCAGCGCGGCCGAGCGTTCGCTCACGCGGCTTTCCAGCGAGACGTTGAGGTCCTTCAGGTCGCGCTTGGCCTCGGACAGGCGCAGCTCCGATTGCTCCAGCTGCGCGATCCGTTCGCGCAGCGCGGCGCTCATGGTGTTGAGCGCGCGCGCGAAGGCGGCGATTTCGTCGCCGCCGTCGACCGCCAGCGCCTTGCTGTAGTCGCCCAGCTCCATTTGCGCGGACTGCCCCATCAAGGCGTGCAGCCGGCGCCCGATGCCGTGGGTGAAGGCGTAGAACAGCAGCAGCCCGACCGTCAGCCCGGCCAGCGAGATCACGCCGCCCTGCAGCATGACATTGTCGCGCGCGTGTTTGAGATCTTCCGTGGTGAGGCCGAAGTTGATGCTGCCGATACGGTTATCGCGCAGCAACAGCGGCGCGCGCGCGTGCAGCGTGGAGTCGCTGATGATGGTGTGGACGCCCTTGAACCCGGTGCCGCCGCCTTGTTTGAGGACCGCCGGCAGTCGCCCGACGCGCTTGCCCACATCGATGATCGGTTGTTCGTTTTCGTCGAGCACCAGCAGATAGCGGATCAGACTATCGTTGGGATCGGCCAGCATTTCGGTCAGGTAGCCGTCCAGCTCCGACAGGCGGCCGCGCGTGGCGTAGGGACCGAGGGAGAGATTGAGCGTGACGGCGTATTCCTGCGCGACCCGCTCGGCGTTGGTGCCGACCGCGTGGTTCATCAGCCGGATGCTGTTCCAGATCAGCAGGCCGACCACCAGCACCTGGATCACGGCGCTTAGCAGCAGGAATTTGGCGCGCAGCGAAAAAGTCACAATAATCACTCCGTGGTACGGCGCCGGTGGGTGGAGGCCGGCGCCGCGGGGCTGGGGGCTGGAATGTAAGGCGGCGTCAAAATCACCTTGACGGTGTCGTCCACAGCCGACTTGTCGATGTAACCGATGGCCTTCGGATCGGCTGCCGCCGCTTTTTTCACCTCCGCGTTACCAGCATACTCCTTCGGCGGGGTCGCCTTGCCGGTAAATACCAGTTTGGACCACAATGCCTTGACCTGGGCCACATCTTTGTCGGCGACCTTGCGATAGAAGTCGGCGCGGATGGCGGTGCCGGCGGCCGGGGCGCGGTCGTTGGCCACCGAGCCGGCGCGCCGGTCGGCGCGAACAGCTTGCCGCGGCTGCGGCCGACGAAGGCCTGGCCGGTGAAGTTGAAGTCGCCGAAGGCGCGCTGGTAGTTGACGTCGACGCCGTCGGCGTTCTCCATCGGCTCCTGGCCTTCGGCCTGGTTGTAGCGGGCGAATTGCGCGTCGTCGGTGTTGCTCTTGGCAACGCCCAGCGTGCCGAAGCCGCTGATGCTCAGATTGCCGTCGTCGAGCACGCCGGCCTGCGCGGGCTGTGGCGGCCGTGCTTAAAAGATGTGGATTTTGTGCGAAATCCCCATGGATTCATGGACTTGGACGGCGGCGCCGCGATATTTTTTGCGCATATTTGTCAATTTCGCCACCGGACGGGGCGCCGAGGGTGTTGTAGCCGATAGTTACTCTCGGCGGTCGTGCCGGCTTCGTGCTGGTTGCGCGCGGGCGGCGCGATGGCTTGCGACGTTTTGCCTGTCAGGTATTACAATAGCGGCTCCCAGTTCCCAACCTTCTACCCACGAGATCACTTATATGGCCGTCAATTCCCCTCTGCCCCTTGCCTCCGCCCTGAAGCCTGTCGCCGGCGTCGAAATCGGTTTTGCCGAAGCCGGCATCAAGAAGCCGAACCGCAAGGACGTGCTGGTATTGAAGGTCGCGCCGACGGCCACCGTGGCGGGCGTGTTCACGCTCAACCGGTTCTGCGCCGCGCCGGTGCAGATCGCCAAGGCCCATCTGGCCGCCGCCCGCGAGAGCGGCAAGCCGATCGCCGCGCTGTTGATCAACACCGGCAACGCCAACGCCGGCACCGGCGAACTGGGTCTGTCGCTGGCCAACGAGACCTGCGCCGCGCTGGCCGCGCAACTGGGCTGCGAGGCCTCGCAGATCCTGCCGTTTTCGACCGGCGTGATCCTCGAACCGCTGCCGGCCGCCAAAGTGATCGCCGGCCTGCCGCAGGCGGTCGCCGGGCTGAAGGCGGACAACTGGTACCACGCGGCCGAAGCCATCATGACCACCGACACCCAGCCGAAGGCCGGCTCGCGCACCGTCACCATCGGCGGCCACACGGTCACCATGAGCGGCATCAGCAAGGGCGCCGGCATGATCAAACCGAACATGGCCACGATGCTGGGCTACCTGGCGTTCGACGCCAAGGTGGCGCAACCGGTGCTCGACGTGCTGGTCAAGCAGGCCGCCGACAAGAGCTTCAACTGCATCACCATCGACGGCGACACCTCGACCAACGACTCGTTCATGCTGATCGCCACCGGCGCCGGCACGCTGGAAGTGAACTCGGTCGACTCGCCGGAATACGCCGAACTGGCGGCCGCCGTCACCGAGCTGTCGCTGTTCCTGGCGCAGGCCATCGTGCGCGACGGCGAAGGCGCGACCAAATTCATCACCATCACGGTGGAAGAGGGCGAAAGCGTCGAGGAGTGCCGCAAGATCGCGTATTCGATCGGCCACTCGCCGCTGGTCAAGACGGCGTTCTTCGCCTCCGATCCGAACCTGGGCCGCATCCTGTGCGCCATCGGTTACGCCGGCGTGGAACTGGACGTGAGCAAACTCAATCTGTACCTGGACGACGTCTTGGTCGCCAAGAACGGCGGCCGCAATCCGGACTACAAGGAGGAAGACGGCCAGCGCGTGATGCAGCAAAGCGAGATCACCGTCCGCGTCAAGCTGGCGCGCGGCGCGGCGGCGGCCACCGTGTACACCTGTGACCTGTCGCACGACTACGTGAGCATCAACGCCGATTACCGTTCCTAAGATGGCGACGCCCCTCGAACAATTCCTGGTGCGCGCCGAAGCCCTGCTGGCGCGCGTGGAGGCGGTGTTGCCGCAGCCGCCGCGCGAACCCGACTGGAAGCTGGGCTTCGCCTTCCGCTGGAGCAAACGCGGCGGCGGCGGCGCGAGCTACCTGCAGGCGGTGGCGCACGTGTCGCCGATCGCGCTGGACGACTTGCAGCATATCGGCCCGCAGAAAGAGCAGATCGAGCAGAACACGCGCCAGTTCGTGCAGGGCCGCCCGGCCAACAACGTGCTGCTGACGGGCGCGCGCGGCACCGGCAAGTCGTCGCTGATCAAGGCGTGCCTGAACCAGTTCGGCAAGGACGGCCTGCGCCTGATCGAAGTCGACAAGGCCGATCTGGCCGAGCTGCCCGACATCGTCGACATCGTCGCCGGGCGGCCGGAGCGCTTCATCATCTTCTGCGACGATTTGTCGTTCGAAGAGGGGGAGAGCGGCTACAAGGCGCTGAAGGTGGCGCTCGACGGCAGCATCTCGGCGCAGTCGGACAATGTGCTGATCTACGCCACCTCCAACCGCCGCCACCTGATGCCGGAGCGGATGTCGGACAACACCAGCTACACGCACGACGAGGACGGCGACCTGCATCCCGGCGAAACGGTGGAGGAAAAGATCTCGCTGTCGGAGCGCTTCGGCCTGTGGCTGTCGTTCTACCCGTTCAAGCAGGATGACTACCTGGCCATCGTCGGCCATTGGCTGTCGTCGCTCGGCTGCGCCGAGGCGCAGATCGAAGCGGCGCGCGGCGACGCGCTGCGCTGGGCGCTGCAGCGTGGTTCGCGCTCGGGGCGGGTGGCCTGGCAGTTCGCCAAGGACTACGCCGGCAAGCTGCCGCAGGATGGCCAGGCATGAGCGGGGCCGAAACGAAGATCAAGCCGGTCGATGTCGCCGTGGGCATTCTGATGAAGCCGAACGGCGACGTGCTGCTGGGCCAGCGTCCGGCCGGCAAGCCGTATGACGGCTACTGGGAGTTCCCCGGCGGCAAAGTCGATCCCGGCGAAACGATCCTGGAGGCGCTCAAGCGCGAGTTTGTCGAGGAGTTGGGGCTGACGATCAACAGTGCCGAGGAATGGTGCGGCGTCGAATACGTGTATCCGCACGCGCACGTGCGGCTGCATTTCTACATCAGCAGGGATTGGCAGGGCGAGCCGCAAAGCCTCGAAGGCCAGGCCTTCGCGTGGCAGGGCACGGTCGGAGTCGAGCCGCTGCTGCCGGCCACGATCCCGCTGCTCGAATGGCTGGACGTGGTGCGCGCCGAGTCGCGTGCTTAATTACGGAGACACGTAGGGCGGATTAGGCGGAACGCCGTAATCCGCCAATGCATGCGCCGTCGAAACGCAGGCATGGCGGATTACGCTGCGCTAATCCGCCCTACGTGATTCCGATGACCGTTTAAGTTAAACTGCCTCGGCGTTATTCTTCCTCCAGCGGATCTTTCGGCGGCGCGGCCGGGATGGCGTACTTTTCCTCGGCCCAGGCGCCGAGGTCTATCTGTTTGCAGCGTTCCGAACAGAACGGGCGATACTTATTCTCTTCCTTCCACTCCACTTTGGCGGAGCAGGTAGGGCAGTCAACTACGGTGGCCATGATGATTCTTTAGAAGTTACAGAGGGTGAGCTCGAATGGTACATCATCTTCCAGCGGCTTGGGTTTCAGGTCGCCGCCCTGGGTTGTGAAGCGCACCCACAGCATGTACTTGTTGGCCGAAATTTCCGGGATCGCGCCCAGCGATTCGTCCAACGTCAGCCGCAACATCTGGTAAACCTTGCCCTGCAACATCTGCTGGTAGCTGCCGGCGACGGCGATCATCTTGACCGGGCCGCCCGAGTCGCGCAACAGGCGCAGTACCAGCGCCAGCGCGTCGAACAGCGGCGCCAGCGGCGCGAACCATGTGGCGATGTCGTTGAAGCGCTGCTCGGCCGGCCGCTTTTGCCACGCGTAGTACGACGGCAGATCGAATTCGCAGGCGCCGCCGGGGATGATGGTGCGCCCCCGTATGCTCATCAGCCATTCGTTGTCGCGCACGTTCTGGCCGGTCTTGCCCTGCGCCGCGACCAGCGCGCTACTGACGCCGTCGAGCTCGGACAGGATGGCGTCCAGCGTTTCGGTCTGGACGTTGGGATTCATGCGGTAGCCCAGCAGGCTTTGGCGCTGCCGTTCGAGTTCCTGCAGCAGGTCGGATTTCAGGTCGGCGCGGCCGGCCACTTCCAGCATGTCGAAGATCGTCGACAGGGCGACGTGATGCTGCATCGGATGTTCCTGATGCACAAAGAATTTGAATTTCTCGTACAGATCCTCTAATCGCAACAACGTGCGGATGCGCTCGTTGAAAGGATATTCGTAGACAATCAAAATAACATCCCTCTATTTGTGGACCTGCGGTGAATTCACGTGATTCTGAAGCAAGCCAAGCAAAATTACAAACGTTGCGAAGGTATTGTTACCGTTCTTTTTGAAAATGCTAGCGAATTTTCATATATAGGGCGTGTAACCGGTCGATTTGAGGCGTCAACGCCGCAATTCCGTCGTTATTCTCGATCACGTCGTCGGCCGCCGCCAGCCGTTGCGCGCGGCTCGCCTGCGCCGCCATGATGGCCAGCACCTGCGTTTCCGGCAGATTGTTGCGCGCCATCACGCGGGAAATTTGCACTTCCTCGCGGCAATCGATCACCAGGATGCGCGCCACCCGTTCCCGCCACGCGCCCGATTCGACCAGCAGCGGCACCGCGTAGATGACGTAGCTGCCCGTGGCGGCCGCGGCGGCGGCCAGCGCGCCGTCGCGGATGCGGGGATGGAGGATGGCTTCCAGGCGCGCCTTGGCGCCGGCGTCGGCGAACACCAGCTGGCGCATGCGCGCGCGGTCGAGCGCGCCGGTGGCGTCGGCGAACTCCGGGCCGAATTCGGCGACGATGGCCGGCATGGCCGGGCCGCCCGGCGCGGTCAGGCTGTGGGCGATCAGGTCGGTGTCGACGATGCTGGCGCCACGCTCGGCGAACATATTGGCCACCGTGGTCTTGCCGCTGCCGATGCCGCCGGTCAGGCCGATGGAGAAGGGGGCGGTGCTCATGCCGTGGCTTTGCTTTTAAAAGTAAGGGTAGATAACCCGGGTGAACTCGGTCAACGGTTCGCGGTACAGGAAGGTGATCAGCCCGGCGGCGGCCAGATACGGGCCGAACGGAATCTGGTAGTCGAAGCCGCGCCGGTTGGCCACCATCAGCGCGATGCCCACCACCGCCCCGACCAGCGAGGACATCAGCACGATGGCCGGCAACGTCGCCCAGCCCATCCACGCGCCCAGCGCGGCCAGCAGTTTGAAGTCGCCGTAGCCCATGCCCTCGCGGCCACGCACCAGTTTATACGCCCAATAGATGATCCACAGCGCCAGATAGCCGGCCGCCGCGCCGATCACCGCGTCGCGCAGCGGCACGAAGGTGCCGTTGACGTTGATCAGCAGTCCGGCCCAGATCAGCGGATAGGTCAGGTCGTCCGGCAGCAACTGGGTGTCGGCGTCGATGAAGGTCAGCGCCACCAGCGAATACAGGAAGAACAGGCCGCCCAGGCCCTGCCAGCCGGTGCCGAGCTTCCACACCAGCAGCGCCGACAGCACACCGGTCAGCAGCTCGATGGCCGGGTAGCGCGGCGAGATCGGCGCCTTGCAGTTGCTGCATTTGCCGCGCAGGACCAGATAGCTGACCACGGGGATGTTTTCCAGCGCGGTGATCTGGTGCTGGCAATGGGGGCAGGCCGAGCGCGGCACCATCAAATTGTAGCGCTCGGTATGGACCTCTTCTTTGCCGGCCTCGACGGCGCAATAGTTGTCCGATTCTCGCTGCATCATCTTCGGCAGGCGGTGGATGACGACGTTGAGGAAGCTGCCGATCAACAGGCCGAACAGGCCGGCGATCAGGCTGATGGCCAGGTCGGCGGCGGGGGCGAACAGCAGCGGTGATTGCGGCACGGAATCAAGCATAGGGAGCTGGCGGTGGATGGTCTTGGGCCCATATTAAAGCATCACGGCAACATTGCGCAGCGTTTTTCCCACGCGGCGCGTCCGGCGGCCGGCGCGTGGCCTCCCTCGTTGGGGATATGGGAATGATGTTGAATTGCTGGCAATGTGCGGGGATCAAACAATCGAGCAAATCCACGTCGTCCGGAGCATTTTTTGCCGCTGCTTATACAGACACCTTTATTCGCGCTTTTAGGGCTGGTCCTGGGATGCCTGCTGCTGGGCGCGGTGTTCCGGCGTTGCCTGCGCAAGCTCGCGCGGCGCCAAGCGTCCCGGCTCAAGCAACTGGAGGAGCGCGAGCGGGTCGCGTTCGGGTTGCACGACACGCTGTTGCAAAGCATGCAGGGCGTGCTGCTGCGCGTGCAGAGCGTCGGCCAGCGGCTGCCCGAGGGCAGCGCCGAGCGCGACACCATCGAAGCCATCCTCGACCAGGCCGACGAGGTGCTGGCCGACGGCCGGCAACAGGTGCTGGCGCTGCGGTTGCCGCTGGTGTACGGGGACGATGTCAGCCGGGCCTTCGCCGAGGTCGGGCATTCGTTGCGGGAGAATTTCAACACGCCGTTCCGGATGATCGTCACCGGCCGGGCGCTGCCGCTGGACGGGGGGGGCGGCGAGGAGATTTACCGCATCGGGCGGGAGGCGCTGTTCAACGCCTTCCAGCATGCGCGGGCCGGTCATATCGAGCTGGAGCTGGTGTATGGCTGCGAGTTTTTTTCGCTGTTCGTGCGCGACGACGGCAAGGGGATGGATGTGGCCTTGGGGCCGGAGGCGGGTTATCGCGGCCTGGCCGCCATGCGCGAGCGGGCCGAACGCATGGGCGGGGCCATCGAGGTGCTCAGTTTGCCGGAGCGGGGCACCGAGGTCATTTTGAAGGTGCCGGGCAAGGTATGCTATGCGCCGCAACGGGATCGGAGCGGGCGCTGGCGGCAAAGGCTCGCGGCCTGGCTGGGCCGCACGGAATCGCGTGGGTGATCTACCCGACGCCTTCTGAAGGCGCGCATGTTTGACACGTGAGGTAAATGTGGATACGGTTGTGCATACATCTGCTTCCGTCCAAAGGGGAACGCCATGTCAGCAAAATTTGTGGATGCATCGATCAATGTGTGGGGAAACGGCCTTGCCGTGCGCCTCAATAAGACTGTGGCGAAGGCGGCAGGCATTGTTGATGGGACGCCCGTTCGCATCCTCGCCGAACCCGGCCGCATCATCATCGAGACCAAACTGAAAAAGAGATCATTGGATGACATGCTGCAGGCCTTTAGTTTGGAGCAGCATGGCGGGGAGCTCATGCCAACCCGAGCTCCGGCGGGCGAGGAGATTATTTGATGACTCCCGCTGGCTGGATTCCTGAACGGTCAGAGATTATTTACATCCAGCACAGACCCCACGCGGGAGATGAAATGCCGGGAGTTCATCCGCTTCTAGTCGTCTCCACCAGGCAGTTCAATGAAAAAACGGGCATCGTTATCGGTTTCCCCATGACACATGCCGCACGACACAAGACCAATCCTTTCGCGGTCGCCGTCGGTCGGCGCCGAAAATCATCACAAGTATCCAGGAAAGAAATGGTTGTCGAATATGCGGCGACGCGGTGGACAAATGACGTTCACATGCAAAATCGAATGTCATAGGCGAATTCGCGCAAACAGAACGGTTCCGTTTGCGTGAAGCGCAGACCCTCACACCACCGATCCCAGCTTGAAGATCGGCAGATACATCGCCACCACCAGCCCGCCGATCAGCACGCCCAGGATGACCATGATCGCCGGCTCCATCAAACTCGACAACGACGCCACCGCCTCGTCCACTTCCTCCTCGTAGAAGTCGGCGACCTTGCCCAGCATGGCGTCGAGCGAGCCCGATTCCTCGCCGATGGCGACCATCTGCGTGACCATGTTGGGAAACACCTCGGCATTCTGCATCGCCACCGTCAGGCTGGTGCCGGTGCTGACCTCGTTCTGGATCTTGCGCGTGGCGTCCAGGTAGACGGCGTTGCCGGCCGCGCCGCCGACCGAGTCGAGCGATTCGACCAGCGGCACGCCGGCGGCGAACATCGTCGCCAGCGTGCGGGTCCAGCGGGCGATCGTGGCTTTGCGGATGACATCGCCGAACACCGGCAGCTTGAGCAGCAGCTTGTCCATGAAGCGCTGCATTTGCAACGAGCGCTGCCAGGCGCGGAAGAACAGGTACAGGCCCATGCCGATGCCGAAGAAGATCACGTGCCACCACGTGACGAAAAATTCCGACAGCGCCATGACGAACAGGGTCGGCGCCGGCAGGTTGGCGCCGAAGCTGGCGAACACCTGCTTGAAAGCCGGCACCACCCAGATCATGATCACCGCCGTGACGATGAAGGCCACCGCCAAAATCGACACCGGATACATCAGCGCC
>JBDSKP010000010.1:0-4159 GCA_039916925.1 Duganella sp. | reverse complement strand
CGATGGTGACAAAGGTTTCCACGCCGTTATCGGCCTGGTCGCTGTCGACATCGACCAGCGATTTCTGCGCCTTCATGGCGTCGGCCAGGCGGCTGGCCCACTTTTTCAGGTCGGCCTGGTTGTCGCTCTTGAGCGTGTACTGGTTGCTGGCGTTGGCCTGGCGCCCGCCGGAGCGCAGATCCTGGACGGGACTGAGGAACAGGCTCACGCCCGTCACCCTGGCCAGCTTGGGCCGCAGGCGCGCGATCACCGCGTTACCGGCCACGCTGCGCTCGCCGACAGGCTTCAGGTTGATGAACATGAAGCCGCCGCCGGCGCGCCGTCCGCCGGTGAAGCCGACCACGGTGGCGACATCGGGATCGTCCTTGATGATATTGACCAGCTGGCGCAGCTTGCCCTGCATGGCCTGGAACGAGATGCTCTGGTCGGCGCGCATGCCGCCGCTGACCTGGCCCGTGTCCTGCTGCGGGAAGCCGCCCTTGGGTATGGCCGCGAACAGATAGACATTCAGCCCGATCACGAACAATAGACTGAGCATCACCAGCCACTCGCTCGACAACGCCCAGTCCAGGCTATGCTCGTAGCCCTTCAGCACCTTGTCGAAGCCCGCCTCGAAGAAGCGCGCCACGCGGCCGGGCGGCTTGGCGTGGTGGTCCGGCTTGAGCAGCCAGGCGCACATCATCGGCGTGGTGGTCAGTGAGATCACCAGCGATATCATCACCGCCGCCGACAGCGTGATGGCGAACTCCTTGAACAGCGCGCCGAACTGGCCGCCCATGAACAGCAACGGTATGAACACGGCGATCAGCGAAAGGCTGATCGACAGCACGGTGAATCCGACTTCGCGCGCGCCCAGCAGCGCCGCCGACAGGCGGTCCATGCCGGCCTCGATATGGCGCGTGGTGTTTTCCAGCACCACGATGGCGTCGTCGACGACGAAGCCGGTGGCCACGGTCAGCGCCATCAGCGACAGGTTATTGAGGCTGAAGCCGAGCAGGTACATGACGCCGAAGGTGCCCAGCAGCGACACCACCGTGGCCACCGCCGGCACGATGGTGGCGCGCAGGTTGCGCAGGAATACGCTCACCACCAGCACCACCAGCAGGATCGAGATGATCAGCGTGACCTCGATCTCGTGCAGCGACGAGCGGATCGAATTGGTGCTGTCGCTGGCGACGTCGATGTTGACGTCCGGCGGCAGCTGCGCCCGCAGCGACGACAGTTGCGCGCGCACGCTGTCGACCGTCTCGATCACGTTGGCGCCGGCCTGCGGCCGGATCAGCACAATGATCGCCGGCTGGCCGTTGAACAGGCCCAGATTGTTCTGGTCCTCGACGCCGTCGACCACCTCCGCCACGTCCTTCAGGCGGATCGCCGTTTCGTTGCGCCATCCGACCACCAGGTTCTGGTAGTCGCTGGCGCTGCGCCCGCCGCTGGCGTTGGCCGACCCGGAATAGATTTGCAGGCGCCGCCCGTGGCCCTGCAACGCGCCGCGCGGGCGGTTGGCGTTGGTGGCCTGGATCGCCGCGCGCACGTCCTCCATCGACAGGCCGTAGCGGTTCAGCGCATACGGATTGAGCTCCACGCGCACCGCCGGCAGCGAGCTGCCGCCGAGTTCCACGTCGCCCACGCCGGTCACCTGCGACAGGCGTTGCAGCACCGTGTTGGAGACGGCGTCGAAGATCTGCCCCGGCGTGCGCGTTTTGGACGTCAGCGCCAGGATCATCACCGGCGCGCCGGAGGTGTTGGCCTTGCGGTAGGTCGGATTGCTGCGCAGGGTGGCCGGCAGATCGACGCGACTGGCGTTGATCGCGGCCTGCACCTCGCGCGCGACCGAGTCGACGTTGCGGTTCAAATCGAACTGCAAGGTGATGTTGCTCGTCCCGGTGCTGGAGCTTGACGTCATTTCATTGACGCCGGCGATCACGCCCACGTGACGCTCGAGCGGCGTCGTGACGCTGCTGGCCATCGTCGCCGGGCTGCCGCCGGGCAGCGAGGCGCTGACCGAGATAATCGGGAAGTCGACCTGCGGCAGCGGCGCCACCGGCAGCACGAAGAAGGCGCCGATGCCGGCCAGCGCGACCCCGCACGTCAGCAGGACGGTGGCGATAGGCCGCTTGACGAATGGCGACGACAGGTTCACGGCGCACCACCCTCGAGCGGAGCGGATTTGGCCGCCGGCGCGGCCTGTTTGCGACCGCCGAAGCGCCGCCCCAGGCTGTCGAAGCCGAGATAGATGACCGGCGTCGTGAACAAGGTCAGTAACTGGCTGACAATCAGGCCGCCGAAGATCGCCAGGCCCAGTGGCCGGCGCAATTCCGCGCCCTCGCCCCAGCCCAGCATCAGCGGCACGGCGGCGAACAGGGCCGCCAGCGTCGTCATCAGGATGGGGCGGAAGCGCAGCAGCGCGGCCTGGTGGATCGCCTCGCGCGGCGGCTTGCCGCCCTCGCGCTCGGCCTCAATGGCGAAGTCGATCATCATGATCGCGTTCTTCTTGACGATGCCGATCAGCAGAATGATGCCGATGATGCCGATCACGCCCAGGTCCTGGCCGCTGATCATCAGCGCCAGCAAGGCGCCGACGCCGGCCGACGGCAACGTCGACAGGATCGTCAGCGGATGGATATAGCTTTCATACAGCACGCCGAGCACGATGTACACGCAGACCACCGCCGCCAGGATCAGCCACAACTGGTTCGACAACGACGCCTGGTAGGCGCCGGACGCGCCGAGGAAGGTCAACGTCACCGACGGCGGGAACTTGATCTCGGCGGCGGCCTGCTTGATGCCGTCGACGGCCGTGCCGAGCGAGACGCCGGGGGCCGTGTCGAAGCCCAGCGTGGTGGCCGGATACTGCGCCACGTGCGTCACCTGCAGCGGCGCCGGGCGCTCGGTGATGGTGGCCAGCGCCGACAGCGGCGTGGCCTTGCCGGACCCGGTGCGCAATTGCAGGTTGCCCAGGGCCTGCGGCGTGGTGATGTCGTCGCTTTTCGCCTCCAGGATCACGCGGTACTGGTTGGTCTCGGTGAAGATGGTCGACACGATGCGCTGGCCGAAGGCGCTGTACAAGGCATCGTCGATCGAGGCGGCGGTGACCGACAACCGCGAGGCGGTGTCGCGGTCGACGCTGACGTAGGCCGCGGTGGCGCTGGCGCCGACATCCGAGACGACGTTGCGCAGCTCCTTCCTGGTGCGCATGCGCTCGGCCAGTTTGGTGGCCCATTCGTTGACGGTGGCGTTGTCGGCGCCCTCGATCGACACGCGGAACTGGGTCGGGCCGCTTTCGGCGTCGATGGTCAAGTCCTGGGTCGGCTGCAGATACAGCGTCAGCCCGGCAATGCCGGCCACGCGGCCGCGCAGGCGGTCCATGGTTTCCTGCTGGCTGCCGGTGCGGTCGCGTTTGAGGTTGATCAGCATGCTGCCGGTGTGGAGCATCGTGTTGTTGGCCGCGTCCACGCCGACCACGGAACTGAGCGTGGCCACGTCCGGGTCCTCCAGCACCACGCGCGCGGCCTGCTGCTGCAGGTCCGCCATTTTGGCGTACGACACCGCCTTGCCGGTTTCCAGGCGCGCCTGCAACTGGCCGGTGTCCTGGGTCGGGAACAGGCCTTTCGGGATCACGACATACAGCAGCACCGTCAGCAGCAGCGTGGCCAGCGCCACCAGCAGGGTCAGGCCGTTATGTGCGAGCACCCAGGTCAGCGAACGGTCGTAATGGCCGATCACCCAGTCGAAGAATTGCTGGAAGCGCCGCGCGAAACGGCTCTGCTTTTCCTCGCCGTGGGGCTTGAGCCAGCGCGCCGACATCATCGGCACCAGCGTCAGCGAGACCACGGCGGAGATCAGGATCGTGATCGCCAGCGCCATCGCGAATTCGCGGAACAGCCGGCCCACCACGTCGCCCATGAACAGCAGCGGAATCAGCACCGCGATCAGCGACACCGTCAGCGAGATGATGGTGAAGCCGATCTGCTTGGCGCCCTTGAGCGCGGCGGCCATCGGCGTCTCGCCCTCCTCGATATAGCGGGCGATATTCTCGAGCATGACGATGGCGTCGTCGACCACGAAGCCGGTGGCGATGGTCAGCGCCATCAGCGACAGGTTGTTCAGGCTATACCCGAGCAGATACATGATGCCGCAGGTGCCGATCAGCGAGATC
>JBDSKP010000009.1:0-4869 GCA_039916925.1 Duganella sp. | reverse complement strand
AGGACCAGCCATGAATCATCTTATCGAACTGCCGCTGGCGACGCTCGCCGGCGTTCTGACCATCGCCTCTCCCTGCGTGCTGCCGATCCTGCCGATCGTGTTGGGCAGCACCCTCCAACGCAGCAATCCCACCCGGCCGCTGTTCATCGTGGCGGGCTTCGTTGTCACGTTCGCGGCGCTCGGCATGCTGTTGGCCAGCGCCTCGCAGCATGTGGTGATCGCCCAGGAGACGCTGCGCCTGGCCGGCATCGGCATGCTGATGTTGACCGGCTTGCTGATGCTGTGGCGCCGGCCCTACGAATGGCTGATGGGACGCATGGGCGGCTTGCTCAATGTGGGCGGCCCGTCCGCCGACAGCGGTGGCAACGCCGGCGGCTTCGTGCTCGGCATGTCCCTCGGCGCCGTGTGGACGCCGTGCGCCGGTCCGGTGCTGGCGTCGATCCTGGTGCTGGTCGCCAAGGCGCAGGACATCGGCTGGTCCGCCACGCTGCTGGTGCTGTACGCCCTCGGCGCCGGCATCCCGATGCTGGTGATCGCCTACGGCGGCCAGTTCATGGCGACCCGGGTCCGGGTGCTGGCGCGCCACTCGCATCGCCTGATTCAAATCTTCGGTGTGCTGATCCTGTTGACCGGGCTGGCCATCTATTTCCAGTACGACGTCGTCATCTACGCCGCGCTGGCCGACTTTTTCCCCACCCTGAAAGGATATTGAACATGAAATCCATCCTCAAAACGCTGCTGGCCGCCACCGCGCTGTCCGCCGCCAGCTTCACCGCCATGGCAGCGCCGATGGCGCCGACCGCGCCGGAATTCACCGGCATCGACAAATGGCTCAATGGCGATCCGCTGACCATGCGCCAGTTGCGCGGCAAGGTGGTGCTGGTCGATTTCTGGACCTACACCTGCATCAACTGTGTCCGCACGCTGCCATACGTGAAGAGCTGGCATGAGAAGTTCAAGGACCAGGGCCTGGTCGTGGTGGGCGTGCACACGCCTGAATATCCGTTCGAACGTTCGACCGACAACGTCAAGGGCGCCATCAAGCGCTTCGGCATCCCGTACGCGGTCGCGCAGGACAACCAGTACGCCACCTGGAACGCCTACGGCAACCGCTATTGGCCGGCGGTCTACCTGATCGACAAGCAGGGCCGCGTGGTCTACCAGCACTTCGGCGAAGGCGAGTACGCGCAAACCGAGGCGAAGATCCGCGCGCTGCTGGCGGAGCCGGCGACCGTCGCCCAGTAATCCACCCACCCACTCGAAAGGAATCATCATGACGAACTTAAAACGTCGCAGTTTTCTGAACACGGCCGCGCTGGGCCTGGCCGTTACCCAGATGGGCTACGCGGGCGGCGCCCTGGCGGCCGTCGCGTCGCCGGCGGGCGCCTTCCCCGCGATCCGGCAGATCAAGGCCGGCCTGCTCGATGTCGGCTATGTGGACATGGGGCCGGCCGACGGCGTGCCGGTCCTGCTGCTGCACGGCTGGCCGTACGACATCCACGCCTTCGTCGACGTGGCGCCGATTCTGGTGGCGGCGGGCTACCGCGTCATCATCCCGCACTTGCGCGGCTATGGCAGCACGCGTTTTCTGTCGGCGCAGACGCTGCGCAACGGGCAGCAGGCCACCTTCACCGCCGACGCCGTCGCCTTCATGGACGCGCTGAAGATCGACCAGGCCATCGTCGCCGGCTTTGACTGGGGCGCGCGGATCGCCGCCACGCTGGCCGCGTTGTGGCCGCGCCGCTTCACGGCGCTGGTGTCGGTCAGCGGCTATTTGATCGGCAGCCAGGAGGCGAACCGCGCGCCGCTGTCGCCGAAGGCCGAGCTGCAATGGTGGTACCAGTATTACTTCGCCACCGAGCGCGGCGAGCAGGGCTACCGCGCCAATACCCACGCGTTCGCGCGCCTGATCTGGGAGCTGGCCTCGCCGCAGTGGAAATTCGACGACGCCACGTTCGCCCGCTCCGCCGCGTCGCTGGACAATCCGGACCATGTCGCCATCTCGATCAGCAACTACCGCTGGCGGCTGGGACTGGCGCAGAGCGAGGCGCGCTATGACGATCTGGAGCGGCAACTGGCGCGCTTCCCCGACATCGGCGTGCCGACGATCACGATGGAGGGCGACGCCAACGGCGCGCCGCATCCCGATCCGAGGAACTACGCGAAGAAATTCACCGACAAATACGAACACCGGCTGATCACGGGCGGCATCGGCCACAACCTGCCGCAGGAGGCGCCGCAAGCCTTCGCCCAGGCCATTCTCGATGTCGCCAAACTGAACTGAGCCGCACCCGCTTGCCCCAACTTATAAAGGAATCGATCATGAACCACAATGGAAAAACACTGTACACCGGCGGCACCCACACCACCTCGGGCGGCCGCGACGGGGCCGCGCGCGGCACCGATGGCCGGCTGGATATCAAGCTGTCGTCGCCCGGCTCGCAGGGGGAGGGGGGAAACGCCGGCCGATTGCGGGACATCAATAGCGTGGGGAGCGGGCCGTCCACGGCGGCAAGCAACCGGTAGTCATCATGTTGTCATAACGGCTTGCTATCTTGCAAACCTTTAAACGACGCTGGATAGACACCATGAACCGCAAGTCCCTTCTCCTTGCCGGCTTGAGCGCGGCACTGATCGCCGGCTGCAGCAGCGATTCCTCACCGGTCAACCCGCCCGTGGCCCCGCCGGTCGCCGCGGCGCCGAAGAACGTCATCTTCTTCCTCGGCGACGGCATGGGCATGACCACCATGACGGCCGCGCGCATCTATTCGGTCGGCGAGGACGGCGAGCTGACCGTCGACACGCTGCCGGAGACGGCTTTCGTCAAGACCTACTCCAACGACGCCCAGGTAACCGACAGCGCGCCGTCGATGTCGGCCTACATGACCGGCGTGAAGATGAACAACGAGGTGATCTCGATGTCGTCCAACACGGTGGCGGTCGATCCGGTGGCCGACGCCAACGGCAACAAGCTGGGCAACAACTGCGGCGCCAACAACGGCAGCGCCGCCACCACGCTGCTGGAGTCGGCCAAGGCGCAGGGCCTGGCGGCCGGCGTGGTCACCACCACCCGCGTCACCCACGCCACCCCGGCGGCGACGTATTCGCACATCTGCCACCGCGACCTGGAGAACGATATCGCCGCCGCCTCGGTGCCCGGCGGCACCGGCTACAACAGCGCCCTCGGCGCCGGCCTGGACGTGCTGCTGGGCGGCGGCAGCCAGTTCTTCACGCCGTTCAAGGACGGCGGCAAGCGCAGCGACGGCCGCAACCTGATCACCGAGATGAAGGCGAAGAACGCGGCCTTCGTCAGCAACGTGACCGAGCTCAACGCCATCGACGCCGCCAAGACCGAGCGCCTGCTGGGCCTGTTCACGTCGAGCCACATGAGCTACGACCTGGACCGCGACCCGGCCAAGGAGCCGAGCCTGGCCGAGATGACCACCAAGGCGATGGACGTGCTGGCCAAGAACACCAAGGGTTACTTCCTGATGGTCGAGGGCGGCCGCATCGACCACGCGCTGCACGAGACCACCGCCAAGAAGGCGCTGCAGGACATGGTGGCCTTCGACAACGCCATCAGGGCGGCGCTGGCCAAGGCGCGCGTCAGCGATCCGGAGCTGAAGAACACGCTGGTGGTGGTCACCGCCGACCACGACCACACGCTGGTGCTGAACGGCTACGCCAAGCGCACCGGCAAGACCACCACCGGCAACGCCGGCGTGCTGGGCGTGGTGAAGAACTACGTCACCGGCGCGGCCGACAAGGATCTGGACGGCGCGCCGTATTCGATCATCGGCTTCGGCAACGGCGAGAACCGCACGCAGGGCAGCCGTAGCGCCATGGCCAGCCTGGACGACAGCGTCACCGGCTCCAACACCTATCACCAGGAGGCCGTGGTGCGCATGGGCGCCGGCTCCGAGACCCACGGCGGCACCGATGTGTTCCTGGCCGCCACCGGCAAGGGCGCCGAGACCTTCACCGGCACGATCGACAACACCAAGGTCTACGGCCTGGTCAAGGCCGCCGCCGGCCTGTAACGCACAATCAGAACAATGAACGGATACCAACTCATGAAATCCACCAAATTAGCGGCCGCCGTGGCCCTGACCCTGGCCTGCGCCCAAGCGGCGCACGCCGCCGGAGAAGCCAAGAACATCATCTTCTTCCTCGGCGACGGCATGGGCCCGACCACCGTCACCGCCGCGCGCATCTACAAGTACGGCGAGGACGGCAGCCTGACCATGGACACGCTGGAGCGCACCGCCCGCATCAAGACCTTCTCGGCCGACGCCCAGACCACCGACAGCGCGCCATCGATGGCCGCCTACATGACCGGCGTGAAGATGAACAACGAGGTCATCTCGATGTCGCCCGAGACCGTGGCCACCAACCCGGGCCGCGACGCCAACGGCAACCTCGGCGTCAACAACTGCGCGGCCGGCAACGGCACGCCGGCCGTGACGATCCTGGAACTGGTCAAGGCCAAGGGCAAGGCGGTCGGCGCCATCACCACCACCGAGCTGACCCACGCGACGCCGGCGGCGACCTATTCGCACATCTGCAACCGCAACGCGCAGTACGCGATCGCGGCCCAGGCGGTGCCGGGCGGTGCCGGCTACAACGCCGCGCTGGGCGACGGCGTCGACGTGCTGATGGGCGGCGGGCGCAACCACTTCACGCCGTTCGACAGCGTCGCCAACAAGGCCGGCCGCGCCGACGGGCGCAACCTGCTGACCGAACTGGCCGCCAAGGGCTACACGGTGGCCGCCACCAAGGCCGAGATGGCTGCCGCACCGGCGGGCAAGAAGTTCATCGGCCTGTACAGCAGCAAGAGCCATCTCGAATATGAACTCGACCGCAGCGCCA
>JBDSKP010000008.1:0-4753 GCA_039916925.1 Duganella sp. | reverse complement strand
GACCGTAACAAGCGCGGCGGCATCAAGCTGTACGTCAAGCGCGTGTTCATCATGGACGACGCCGAGCAGCTCATGCCGGCCTACCTGCGCTTCATCAAGGGCGTGATCGATTCGAATGATCTTCCGTTGAACGTCTCGCGCGAGATCCTGCAGGAGTCGCGCGACGTCAAGGTGATCCGCGACGGCTCGACCAAGCGCGTGATCGGCATGCTGGAGGAACTGGCCAACGCCGAGGAGCAGGAGAAGAAGGACAAGTACGTCACCTTCTGGAAGGAGTTCGGCCAGGTGCTCAAGGAGGGCATCGGCGAGGACGCCACCAACAAGGACCGTCTGGCCAAGCTGCTGCGCTTCGCCTCGACCGCCAACGAGAACGACGAGCAAAGCGTCTCGCTGGAGCAGTATGTCGCGCGCCTGAAGGAAGGCCAGGACAAGATCTACTACGTCACGGCCGATAACCACGTCGCCGCGAAAAACAGCCCGCACCTGGAGATCTTCCGCAAGAAGGGCGTCGAAGTGCTGCTGCTGACGGACCGCGTCGACGAGTGGATGCTGTCGTTCCTGACCGAGTTCGAAGGCAAGGAGCTGGTGTCGGTGGCCAAGGGCGGCCTGGATCTGGGCGCGCTCGAGGACGAGGCCGAGAAGAAGGAGCACGAGGAAACCGAAAGCGCCTACAAGGATTTGGTCGGCAAGATGAAGGAAGCGTTGTCGGACAAGGCCAAGGACGTGCGCGTGACGTTCCGCCTGACCGATTCGCCGGCGTGCCTGGTGGCCGACGAGCACGAGCTGTCGGGCAATCTGCTGCGCATGCTGAAGGCGGCCGGCCAGAGCGCGCCTGAGTCCAAGCCCATCCTCGAGATCAATCCGAACCACCCGCTGGTGACGCGCTTGAAGTACGAGGAATCGGGCACCTTGTTCGGCGACTGGGCCAACATCCTGTTCGATCAGGCCTTGCTGGCCGAGGGCGGTTCGCTGAGCGATCCGGCGACGTTCGTCAAGCGGCTCAACGAGATGCTGTTGAGCGGTACTACGTAGGGCGGATTAGGCGGAACGCCGTAATCCGCCATGCATGCTCCGTCAGCGGCGCCTGCGTGGCGGATTACGCTACGCTAATCCGCCCTACGTGTTTTAGAAGTGTTCAGAGGTATTTGGATGTCGCCGGCGCCGCCGCGCCAGCATCAGCAAGACGGGCAAGCCGATGCCCAGCATCGCGACGCCTTCCGGTTCCGGGACCGGCGTGGCCACCTGGGCCTCCTCATAGAACCCACGCAGCTCCCCGGCGGACGCGTAACTGGTATGGATGTTGAAATAGGCGGTTCCGCCTCTGAGTGCGCTTTCAAACGCCGCCTCCGCGAACGCCGTGCTGTCGCCCCAGCTGTTCAGGAAACTCGGACTCCAGCTGGACGCCAGCGAGGTATCGTAGGTGTGGCTATAGACGCCGCTGTGTACCCCTTGTGGAAATCCGCTCAAATTGGGGAATTCGGTCATCACGCCGGCGATGCCGGTGCCCGGCGCCGTGGTGCAGCAGTGGATGTGCGCGGCGTAGGTTTCGCCCAGCAGACCGCTGAAGGTCACGTTGATTTCCAATAGATGGCTGGCTAGATCGAAGCTGAGCGTGCTGGCGCCGACGGCCGTCGAGCCGTTCGGCGGCGATTCCTGCGCGCCGCTCAGCGTGGTGGTGTAGTTGGCGGCGTGCGCGCCCATGGCCGACAGCGCCAGGCCTGCCGCCGCCAAATACCTGCGGATACACTGATTCATCTTGATACCCTCCCTTGTTATTGATGCGTGATTGGGCCGTCTTGCGCCAACGTTGGAGGGAGGGCCGGCACGCGAGTTCCCTCAGCGGTGGATGGCTTTGCAGAATTCCCATAGCAGCCGTTCGCCTTCTGGCCACGGGCCGTAACCGGCGTCGCCATTGTTATGGCCGGCGTCGCCGATTTCATTGTAGTCGCTTCCCCAAGCCTCGGCGAACAGCCGCGCGCGTTCCGTGCGCACGTAGGGATCGTCGCCGCTGGCGATGACGATGCTGGGGAAGGGCAGGCGTTCGAGCTGCATGGGCCGGAAGCCGGTGGTGCAGTCGGGGTAGGAGGGCGCGTCGGTGTCGCCGGGCGCGACCAGGAAGGCGCCGGCGACGCGGTGGACGGAGCCTGAGGCGGCCCAGCGCGTCACCAGCGAGCAGCTCAGGCTGTGCGCGGCGAGCACCGGCGGACGTTTGCACAGCGCGATCGCGGTGTCCGGTTCGGCCACCCATTCGTCGCGGTCCGGCGTATCCCGGTCGCGGTGATATGCGCAAGCCCGGACAAGTGGGGTTCCCGACATGGCGGCGCAGCCGTCGCCATCGTCACGGCCGGGCCCGTGTAGCGTCGGTGGACCCGACCCCGGATTACAGCGCCGTTCTGAGCGCGAACAGTTCGGGGAACAGCACCACGTCGAGCATCTTGCGCAGGTAGCTGACGCCGGCCGTGCCGCCCGTGCCCGGCTTGAAGCCGATGATGCGTTCGACCGTCGTGACGTGGCGGAAGCGCCAGAACCGGAACGCCGTCTCCAGGTCCACCAGCTTTTCCGCCAGCTCGTACAAGGCCCAGTGGCGCGACGGGTCGCGGTAGACTTCCAGCCAGGCGTTCTGCACCGAGTCGTCGGCGGCCGTGGGCAAGGTCCAGTCGGCATTGAGCCGTTCGGCGGCGATCGCCAGGCCGTCGCGCGCCAGTAGTTTGATCGCCTCGTCATATACCGACGGCTCGCGCAACGCCTTGTCCAGCACCGCGAAGGCCTCCGGCGCCGTGCTGTGCACGTTCAGCAGGGCGGCGTTCTTGTTGCCAAGGATGAACTCGATCTCGCGGTACTGGTACGACTGGAAGCCCGACGATGCGCCCAGATACGGGCGGATGGCGGTGTATTCCGGCGGCGTCATCGTCGCCAGCACGTCCCAGGCGTGCACCAGCTGGTCCATGATGCGCGCCACCCGCGCCAGCATCTTGAAGGCCGGCGCCAGGTCGTTCGATTGCAGGTGCGCGCGCACCGCGTGCATTTCGTGCAGCATCAGCTTCATCCACAGCTCGCTGGTCTGGTGCTGGACGATGAACAGCATTTCGTTGTGGTTGGGCGATAGCGGGTGCTGGGCGTTGAGGATCTGGTTCAGGCCCAGATAGTCGCCGTAGCTCATGGAGTCGCTGAAGTCCATTTGCGCGCCGTGCCAGCGCGCGTCGTCGGCGCCGCCCCGGGTGTTCGCATGCATGGGGCAGCCGCTGGCCGCCGGTTGTGGTTCGCTCGGTTGTTGGTCGTTCGGTTGTTGGTCGCTCATGTTGCTTCCTTCAGGTGACGGCGTCGCGCTTGGCGTCGACGTCGTAGTCTTGGCGGTCGAGGATGTCGCGCAGGATGTCGACCGCGTCCCACACCTCGGTGTAGCTGGTGTACAGCGGCGTGAAGCCGAAGCGCATGATGGCCGGTTCGCGGTAGTCGCCGATGACGCCGCGCGCGATCAGCGCCGACATCACCGCGTAGCCGTGCGGATGGGTGAAGCCGACCTGGCTGCCGCGGCGCGCGTGTTCGCGCGGGGTGACCAGTCCCAGCGGATGATCGGCGCAGCGTCGCTCCACCAGTTCGATGAACAAATCGGTCAGCGCCAGCGATTTTTCGCGCAGCGCCGCCATCGACGTTTGCTCGAACACCTCCAGCCCGCACTCGACCATCGCCAGCGACACCACCGGCTGCGTGCCACACAGCGCGCGGCCGATGCCGTCGACCGGGACGAAGTCCGGCGCCATGGCGAACGGCGCGGCGTGGCCCCACCAGCCGGACAGCGGCTGCGTGAAGCGCGCTTGGTGGCGGCGCGGCACCCAGATGAAGGCCGGGGCGCCGGGCCCGCCGTTGAGGTATTTATAGGTGCAGCCGACCGCCAGGTCGGCGCCGTCGCCGTTGAGGTCGAGCGGCACCGCGCCGGCCGAGTGCGCCAGGTCCCAGACGATCAGCGCGCCGGCCGCGTGCGCCAGGGCGCTGGTGGCGCGCATGTCATGCTGGTGGCCGGTGCGGTAGTTCACGTGGGTTAGCATGACGACGGCGGTGTCGGCGCCGATGGCGGCCGGCAGTTCCTCCACCGAGTCGATCAGCTTGACGACATAGCCGCGATCGAGCCAGCCGCTCAGGCCCTGGGCCATATAGATGTCGGTCGGGAAGTTGGAGCGTTCGGTGACGATGACGCGCCGTTCGGCACCGGCCCCGGCCGCGTCCGTGGCCTGCATGTGCAGCGCGGCGGCCAGCGCCTTGAACAGGTTGAGCGAGGTGGTGTCGGTGATGACGACTTCGTCCACGGCGCCGCCGATCAGCGGCGCCAGCCGGTTGCCCAGATTTTTGGGCAGGTCGAACCAGCCGGCGGTGTTCCAACTGCGGATCAGGTCGTGCCCCCATTCGCGCTCGATGACGTGCTGGGCGCGGGCGAGGGCGGCTTTCGGCCGGGCGCCCAAAGAGTTGCCATCGAGATAAATCACGCCGGGCGGGAGGTCGAAGCGTTCGCGCAGCGCGGCGAGCGGATCTTGCGCGTCGCGTTGCAGGCAGTCGGTGCGGGTTGTCATTAAGTTACTTCCTTTGGGCTGGGCGGATACTTTAGGCTTCAACAAGTTGTCGGATACGCCAGTGTAACAGGAAAAACGACCGCTTTTGCCGACCGGGTGGGCGGGGCGCGCCGCGTCCATCACCCCGCAAACCCGCATGGATGCTGGCTTGGCGGCCGCCCAGGAAATTATTTTCGATTTTTTTCAAA
>JBDSKP010000007.1:0-2079 GCA_039916925.1 Duganella sp. | reverse complement strand
GGGCCACTACGTACTCATAGGTCCGACCATCGCCCATCACCCCGACCGATTTCACCGGCAGGAACACCGCAAACGCCTGGCTGGTGGCCTCGTACCAGTTCTTCGGCGCTTCACCGGCGTCGATGCTTTCCAGCGCCGGCAAGTCGCACGGGGTATTGCGCAACTCTTCGATGAAGATCGCATCGGCGCGGCGCAGCAGGTCGGCGTACTCGCGCTTCACTTCGCCGAGAATACGCACGCCCAGGCCCGGGCCCGGGAACGGGTGGCGGTAGACCATGTCATGCGGCAGGCCCAGCGCGACGCCCAGCTTGCGCACCTCGTCCTTGAATAGTTCGCGCAGCGGCTCGAGCAGCGACAGCTTCATGTGCTCCGGCAGGCCGCCGACGTTGTGGTGGCTCTTGATGGTCTGGCCCTTCTTGCCCTTGCCGGCCGATTCGATCACGTCCGGGTAGATGGTGCCCTGCGCCAGCCATTTGGCGTTGACCAGCTTGCCCGACTCGGCGTTGAACACCTCGACGAACTCGCGGCCGATGATCTTGCGCTTTTGCTCCGGATCGGCGACACCGGCCAGGTGGCCCATGAACTGGTCCTCGGCGTCGATGCGGATGACCTTGACGCCCAGGTTCTTGGCGAACATGTCCATGACCATCTTGCCTTCGTCCAGGCGCAGCAGGCCGTGGTCGACGAACACGCAGGTCAGCTGGTCGCCGATGGCGCGGTGGATCAGCGCGGCGGCCACCGACGAGTCGACGCCACCGGACAGGCCGAGGATGACCTCGTCGGTGCCGACCTGGGCGCGGATCTTCTCGACCGCTTCCGAGATGTAGTCCGGCATGTTCCAGTCCGATTTGCAGCCGCAGATCTCGTGCACGAAGCGGCCCAGCATGGCCTTGCCCTGCACCGTGTGCGTCACTTCCGGATGCCATTGCACGCCGTAGAAATGCTTCTCCTCGTTGGCCATGGCGGCGATCGGGCAGCTTGGCGTGTTGCCCATCAGGACGAAGCCCGGCGGCATTTCCAGCACCTTGTCGCCGTGGCTCATCCACACCTTCAGCATGCCGTGGCCCTCGTCGGTGACGAAGTCGTTGATGCCGTCGAGCAGCTTGGTGTGGCTGCGGGCGCGCACCTCGGCGTAGCCGAATTCGCGCACCAAGCCATTTTCCACTTTACCGCCCAGCTGCGCGGCCATCGTTTGCATGCCGTAGCAGATCCCCAGCACCGGCACGCCCAGCTCGAACACGGCCTGCGGCGCGCGCGGCGAGTCGCCGTCCAGCGTGGAGTTGTGGCTGCCCGACAGGATCACGCCGGCGGCGCCGTAGTTGCGCACGAACTCGTCGCTGACGTCGTACGGGAACACTTCGGAGAACACGCCGGAGTCGCGCACGCGGCGGGCGATCAGTTGGGTGACTTGGGAGCCGAAATCGAGAATGAGGATTTTAGAATGCATGGATATCTACAGAAGAGGTCTGGAATGGAAAAACGCCGGCTGACTAGCCGGCGTCGCAAGGACTGCTTAGTCGCCGGAACGGTAGTTCGGCGCTTCCTTGGTGATTTGCACATCGTGCACATGCGATTCGCGCATGCCGGCCGAGGTGATCTCGACGAACTCGGCTTTGTTGCGCAGCTCGTCGATGGTGGCGCAGCCGCAGTAACCCATCGATTGACGCACGCCGCCGACCAGCTGGAAGATGATCGCCAGCACGCTGCCCTTGTAGGCCACGCGTCCTTCGATACCCTCCGGCACGAACTTGTCGGCCTTCATCGTGGCGTCCTGGAAGTAGCGGTCGGCCGAGCCGTCCGACATCGCGCCGAGCGAACCCATGCCGCGATACGACTTGTACGAGCGGCCCTGATACAGGATCACTTCGCCGGGCGCCTCTTCGGTGCCGGCGAACATGCTGCCCATCATCACGGTGGAAGCGCCTGCTGCCAGCGCCTTCGAAATGTCGCCCGAGTAGCGGATGCCGCCGTCGGCGATGCACGGCACGCCGGTGCCTTCGAGCGCCTCGGCAACATTCGAGATCGCGGTAATCTGCGGCACACCAACGCCTGCAACAATACGGGTGGTGCAAATCGAGC
>JBDSKP010000006.1:0-3936 GCA_039916925.1 Duganella sp. | reverse complement strand
GATTCGCCCAGCCAGCGCAGCAGCGCGTTGCCGCCCAGCGAGACGCCGGCCGCGTAGAATTTGCCGCCGCCCTGGTCGTCGTGGCGGGCATGCAGGCGGCGGATGATCCAGTCGACTTCGGCCGCGTCGCCGGAATGGTAGAAGCGCGGCGCGCGGTTGGCCTCGCCCGAGCAGCCGCGGAAATGCGGCACCGCGCCGGACCAGCCGCGCGCGGCGACGTCGGCCATCAGCGCGCGCGCGTAGTGGCTGTCGGACGAGCCTTCGAGGCCGTGGAACAGCACGACGAACGGCCGCCCCGGCCGGCCGTCGACGAAATCGACGTCGACGAAGTCGCCGTCCGGCGCGTCCCAGCGTTCGCGGCGGAACGCCACCGCCGGCTTGGCGATGGCGACGGCCGGATAGATGGTTTGCAGGTGACCGCTAGGCAGCCAGAACGGAGCGGTGTACTTCACGGCGGCGGCGAGTGGTCAGTGCAGCACTTGCGTCGGCGTGTCGACCTGCACCGCTCCCGGCGCGACCGAGACGTGATGCAGCACGATGCGCCAGCCGCGCGGGGTTTTGATGTAGACGTTGGTGGCGAGCAGGTGCGCCGGCTCGCCGCTGGTGGCGGTCGTGCCCTCGACCACCGTGTGCACTGAACTCATCAGATTATGGGTTTCGTGCAGTTGCGACGGCATGATGTGCAGGCCGCCGTGCTCGAAGATCTTGCTCCACGACGAGCGGATGGCCGCGTGGCCGATCAGGCGCGCGCCGCCCGGATGGACGCAGACGATCTCTTCGTCGTCGGCCCACAAGGCCATCAGCGCGTCGAGATCGGCGCGGTTGAGCGCGTCGTAGAACGCCGTTTCCACCTCGACGGCGCTGCCGTTCAACTGTTTTGCTCGTTTAATCGGCATGCTGGCTCCGGGGGATGCGGCTGGCGGTATGCATAACTATCAATGGTGGCCGACGACGGTGCCGGGCTTGAGGCGATAGGCGGTGCCGCAGTACGGGCACTTGGCGACGCCGTCGTGGTTGAACTCCAGGAACACGCGCGGGTGCGACGACCACAGCGGCATCGCCGGGTTCGGGCAGTGCGCCGGCAAGTCCTTGCCGTCGAGCTCAACGGCGTTGGTGGCGGCTGCGGCGGACGTGTTGGCGTTGGTCATTTTGTAATGCTCCGAAAGGCGTGAAAAGCACGATTTTAACGGAATTGCGCATTGAGCAAAAATCATCGGTAAAATAGCGCCTCTACAATCCCGGTGTGGCCTGCTATGTGGCGGGAATGCCACAACCATTTGAGCCCCCGCAGCCACATGACTGAACCGAGCAGTACCCCTCCCGCGCCTGGCCGTTACGTGGCGGAACACCATGAGCCTTCCTGGCGCGAAGGCCTGAAGATGGGTACGCCGACGTTGTTCGGCATCGGCGCCTGGGGGCTGGTGGTCGGCATCGCGATGGTCAAGTCCGGGCTCAGCGTGCCGCAGGCGCTGGGCATGACCTTGCTGGTGTTCGCCGGCTCGGCGCAACTGGCCGCGCTGCCGCTGATCGCCGCCGGCGCGCCGATCTGGGTTATTTTCCTGACCGCGTTCGTGGTCAATCTGCGGTTCGTCATCTTCGCGGCCTTGTTGGCGCCGCACTTCGCGCATCTGCCGTGGCGGCGGCGGTTTTTGCTCGGCTATGTCGCCGGTGATATGACGGTGGCAATGTTCCTGCAAAAATATCCGTCCGAGGCGCCGCAGGTCGGCAAGCTGTCCTATCTGAAGGGCTTGCTGTATCCGAACTGGGGCGCCTGGCAGGTGGGTTCGATCGCCGGCATTTTCCTCGGCAGCGCGGTGCCGGCCGAGTGGGGGCTGGGTTTCGCCGGCACCCTGGCCATCATTTGCGTGATGATCCCGTTGATGGTCGGGCGGCCGGCGTTGTGCGGCGTGCTGGTGGCGGGCGCGGTGGCCGTCGTCGCGGCCGGGTTGCCATATAAGTTGGGGCTGTTGCTGGCCGTGCTGATCGGCATGCTGACGTCGATGGCGGTCGAAGAGGGCACCGAAAAGTGGCGCAACCGGCGAGACAAATTACATGTGGGTGAAAACTGATGGCTGATTGGGAAATTTGGGTCGTCATCGGCGTGCTGGCGCTGGCCACCGCCGCCACGCGCAGCTCGTTCTGGCTGATCGGCCACCACATCACCATCCCCAAGCGGGTGCAGGAAATGCTGCGCTACGCGCCGGCCTGCGCCCTGGCCGCGATCATCGCGCCGGACCTGGTGCTCGGCCCGGACGGCCACGCGCTGCTGGATATCAGCAACCTGAAGCTGGTCTCCGGCGTTGTCGCCACCGTGTATTATTTGCTGCGGCGCAATATGCTGGAAACCATCATCCTCGGCATGGCTTTCTTTACGGCATTACGCTTGCTCCCCACCCTTGTTCCTGTATTTTAATAACAAGAAAACACGCCTCGGCTTGCGGTAAAATAGCGCTCTTCTTTCAACTCACCTTTGGGTCGCCATGTCCGCTGTTTTGAACTTCATCCGTCTGCAAGATCTCATCGCCCAGAATGCGCTGCAAGGCAAGCGCGTCTTCATCCGCGCCGACTTGAACGTGCCGCAGGATGATGCGGGCAATATCACCGAAGATACGCGCATCCGCGCCTCCGTTCCCGCCATCAAGGCGGCCGTGGCCGCCGGCGCGAAGGTGATGGTGACGTCCCATCTGGGCCGTCCGACCGAAGGCGAGTTCAAACCGGCAGACAGCCTGGCGCCGGTGGCCGCGCGCCTGTCCGAGCTGCTGGGCCAGCCGGTCGAGCTGAAACAGAACTGGGTCGACGGCGCCGATCTGGAAAACCTGCAAGCGGGCCAGGTGGTGCTGCTGGAGAACGTCCGCGTCAACAAGGGGGAGAAGAAGAACAACGACGAACTGGCGCAAAAGATGGCCAAGTTGTGCGATATCTACGTCAACGACGCCTTCGGCACCGCCCACCGCGCCGAAGCGTCGACCCACGGCATCGCCAAGTTCGCGCCGGTCGCGGCGGCCGGCCCGCTGCTGGCCGCCGAGCTGGACGCGCTGGGCAAGGCGCTCGGCGCCCCGGCCCGTCCGCTGCTGGCCATCGTCGCCGGTTCCAAGGTGTCGTCCAAGCTGTCGATCCTGAAGGCGCTGGCCGACAAGGTCGACAACCTGATCGTCGGCGGCGGCATCGCCAATACCTTCATGAAGGCCGTCGGCCTGAACATCGGCAAGTCGCTGGTGGAAAATGAACTGGTGGAAGAAGCCAAGGCCATCATCGACATCATGTCCAAGCGCGGCGCCCAGGTGCCGATCCCGGTCGATGTCGTGTGCGCCAAGGAATTCTCGCCAACGGCCGCCGCCACCGTCAAGGACGTCGCCGACGTCGCCGACGACGACATGATCCTCGATATCGGTCCGAAAACCGCCGCCACCTTGGCAGCGCAGATCGCCGCCGCCGGCACCATCGTCTGGAACGGCCCGGTCGGCGTGTTCGAGTTCGACCAGTTCGGCGAAGGCACCAAGACGCTGGCGCTGGCCATCGCCAACTCCAAGGCGTTCTCGATCGCCGGCGGCGGCGACACGCTGGCGGCGATCGCCAAATACGGCATCACGGAGCAGATCGGTTACATCTCGACCGGCGGCGGCGCCTTCCTGGAGTTCCTGGAAGGCAAGACCTTGCCGGCCGTGGAAATCCTGACCCAGCGCGCCGCGAAATAGTTGAAAAAGCACGGTCGTGCGTTGTAGCAAATTGACAGTAAAATCCAGGCAATGCCTGGGAATGGCTTGATTTTTGTAGCTTTGCTACATTTTATCGAGCCGCACCACAACAAACAGCGCAGTTTTTCCTGGTCCCCGCCTGGCGGGGACTGTTCGCTAGCCCAAACGCTCAAGGATTACTATGTCCCGTGGTACTAAAATTGTCGCAACGATCGGCCCAGCCTCCACTGATTTCAATGTC
>JBDSKP010000005.1:0-2841 GCA_039916925.1 Duganella sp. | reverse complement strand
CGCGACAGCGTGCGCGGCCCACGATCGCCCAGGCCCGGTACTTCGAGCGAGGCATCCGGGTCGGCCAATATCTGCTTCGCAAAACCGTAGCGGATCTTGATTTCTTCCGCTTCCGAGGTTGGCGTGCGCAGCGCCATCGCGATGTCGTTGGTGATCTGGTCGCCTGCGATCGGGATCACGGCCGTGTGGCGGATCGCGCCGTCGGAGAACACCGCCACGTCGGTGGTGCCGCCGCCGATGTCGATCAACACCACGCCCAGTTCTTTTTCGTCCGGCGTCAGCACCGCGTCGGCCGAGGCCATCGGCTGCAAAATCAGGTCCGACACTTCGAGTCCGCAGCGGCGCACGCACTTGACGATGTTCTGCACCGCCGACACGGCGCCGGTGACGATGTGGACCTTCACTTCCAGACGAATGCCGCTCATGCCGATCGGTTCGCGCACATCCTCCTGGCTGTCGACGATGAACTCCTGCGGAACCGTATGCAGCAGCTGCTGGTCTGTCGGGATGTTAACCGCCTTTGCCGTTTCGATGACGCGCGCCACGTCGGTCGCCGTCACTTCCTTTTCCTTGATCGCCACCATGCCGCTCGAATTGAAGCTGCGGATATGGCTGCCCGCGATGCCCGCGTAGACATTGCGGATCTTGCAGTCGGCCATCAGCTCCGCTTCCTCGAGCGCTCGCTGGATCGATTCGACGGTCGCTTCGATGTTGACCACCACGCCCTTCTTCAGGCCTTTCGATTCGTGCTGACCCAGCCCGATCACCTCGTGGCGTCCATCGCCCATCACCTCGGCCACCACGGCCACCACTTTCGAGGTGCCGATGTCGAGACCGACGATCAGGTTTTTAGCGTCTTTTGTCATGTCTGTTGCTACCTAGTGTTGGGGTTTAACGCTTATCGTTTTTTTTGCTGCCGGTTTTGGCTTCACGCCCTCTTTCGGAATCTTCAATCCCGTCGCGCTCAGGGCCAAGCCGTTCTGGTACCGCATATCTATCGTCTCAATATCGGGCAAGTGCTCCACCAGTTGCGGGTAAATCCCCAACAACCGGTCCACCCGTTCCTTCAACGTGGTGCTGGTCTGCTCGCGCCCCAGCGCCACGCTCATGCCGTTGCTAAGCCGCACCGTCCACGCGTAGCGGCTCGACAGCGACAGCGCCTCCGGCGCCAGCTTGAGCGGCGCGAACCAGCCACGCAGCTCGTCATACCGCGACAGCACCTCCTTCTCGCTGCCTTCCGGTCCGTCGAACGCCGGCAGGTCGTGATCCTCTTCCGCCTCGGCCAGGTTGGCGGTGAACACGTCACCCTTGGTCGACAGCAGCCGGCCGTCCTCGCCCCACGTGCCCAGCGCCTCGTGCTCCTCGAGCGCCACGATCAGCTGGTCCGGCCACTCGCGGCGCACCGTTGCGCGGCGTACCCAGGGCACCGATTCGAACGCCTGGCGCACCGCGTCCAGGTTGGTCGTGAAGAAGTTTCCCTTGATGCGGCCCAGCGCGTTGTTGCGCAAGGTCAGGTGGTTCACATGCTGTAACTCGTCATGCCCGATGCTCTCGATACGAATGGTGCGCAGGTTGAACGCCGGGCGCTGCGCCACCCACCACACGCCGGCGGCGATGCATGCCAACAGCACCAGGGCGAAAATGCCGTTGGCGGTCGCATTCAAGGCTTTAGCGTCTTGCCACATCTGCCGCCTACCCCTTCATCTTCAAACAGGCCGTGCGCAGGATTTCCACGCACAGGTCTTCATAGCTGATGCCCGTCGCGCGCGCCGCCATCGGCACCAGCGAGTGGCCGGTCATGCCGGGCGAGGTGTTCACCTCCAGCAGGAAGGGCTTCTGATCGCGCTCGCGCAGCAGCACGTCGACCCGTCCCCAGCCCTCGCAACCGAGCGCGCGGTACGCTTCCACAGCGATGCGCTGCATCTCGGCGGTCAGCGCGTCCGGCAACACCGCCGGACAAACGTATTTGACGTCGTCGGTGAAGTACTTGTTCTGGTAGTCGTAGTTGCCGGCCGGCGCGATGATCTCGACGATAGGCAGCGCGCGCGCGTCGGCGCCGCCGCCCAGCATCGCGACCGTGAACTCGCGGCCGGTGACGAATTCCTCCGCCAGCACCGAGTGGTCCAGCGCGGCGGCAGTGTCGTAGGCGGCCTTGAATTCTTCAGGCGCGTTGACCTTGGTGATGCCGATGGTCGAGCCCTCGTGCGGCGGCTTGACGATCAACGGCAGCCCCAGATCGGCGGCGACCTTGGCCAGGTCCAGGTTCGCATTCGAGCGCGCGTCGAGCACCGCGTAGTTCGGGGTCGGCAGGCCGGCGGCCAGCCACACGATCTTGGTGGTGATCTTGTCCATGCCCACCGAGCTGGCCATCACGCCGCTGCCGGTGTAGGGAATGCCCAGCAGTTCCAGCGCGCCCTGCAGGCTGCCGTCCTCGCCGTAGCGACCGTGCAGCGCGATGAACACGCGGTCGAATTTTTCCGCCGCCAGTTCGGCCAGCGAACGTTCGGCGGTATCGAACGGATGGGCGTCCACGCCCTTGTTCCGCAGCGCCGCCAGCACGCCGGCGCCGGACATGAGGGAGACTTCGCGCTCGGCCGAGCGGCCGCCGAGCAGCACGCCGACCTTGCCGAAAGCTTTTACATCAACAGGAGTAAGCTGGTTCACGATCAGACCTTTGGATAATTAGTCAGTTTGGCCGGGACGCCGCTGATCGAGCCTGCGCCCATGGTGATGACGACGTCGCCGTCGCGCACCACACCCATGATGGTTTCCGGCATATCGCCGATTGCTTCCACAAAAATCGGTTCGGTCTTGCCACGCGCGCGCAGGGCGTGCGCCAGC
>JBDSKP010000004.1:0-1534 GCA_039916925.1 Duganella sp. | reverse complement strand
GCACCGTCTGGGTGAACGGCCATTACATCGGCACCGAGCCGAGCGGCTACTCGAGTTTTCGCTACGACATCACCGATTACCTGAACGTGGGTGGCGACAACCTGGTCGCGGTGCGGGTCGACGCCACGGTGGAGGAAGGCTGGTTCTACGAAGGCGCGGGGATTTACCGCCATGTATGGCTGACCAAGACGGCGCCGCTGCACGTGGCGCACTGGGGCACCTTTGTCAAGCCGAAGGTCGAGGGCGCGCAGGCGAACGTGGCGGTCGATGTCACCATCGCCAACGACGGCAAGCTGCGCGAGTCTCTCACCTTGCGCCATCAGCTGATCGGCCCTGACGGCAAGCCGGCGGGGCAGGCCCGGCAGGCAAGCCTGACGGTCGACGGCAGCGCCGAAGCCGGGTTCAAGGCCTCGCTCAGCGTGCCCCATCCGCGCCTGTGGTCGCTTGAGCAGCCCAATCTCTACACCTTGACCACCACGGTGCTGCAGGGCGGCCGCGAGGTCGACCGCTACGATACCCGTTTCGGCATCCGCACCGTGGTGTTCGATAAGGACAAGGGGTTTTTCCTGAACGGCAAAGCGTTGAGACTGCAGGGCACCAACAACCACCAGGACCACGCCGGCGTCGGCGTCGCGCTGCCGGACGGCTTGCAGACCTGGCGCCTCAGGCAGCTCAAATCCTTCGGCGTGAACGCCTACCGCGCCTCGCACCATCCGCCGACCCCGGAACTGCTGGACGAAGCCGACCGGCTCGGCATGCTGGTGATCGACGAGCACCGCATGATGGGCACCACGCCCGAGTTGCGCGGACAGCTCGAGCGCATGGTGCGGCGCGACCGCAATCATCCGAGCGTGATCCTCTGGTCGGTTGGCAATGAAGAGTGGGCGCTGGAATGGAAGGAGCTGGGCACCCACATTGCGCGCGAGATGCAGGACACTGTACACCGGCTCGACCCGACCCGCCGCACGACGCTGGCCGCCAGCGGTTCGGGCGCGGGCACGTCGATCGCCGCGGACGTCATCGGCTTCAACTATGGCGTCCAGCACGATGTCGACAAATTCCACCGCGACCACCCGAAAAAGCCGGCCATCATGACGGAGGAAGGCACGACCTACGCTACCCGCGGCATCTATGCCGATGCGCCGGGGCGCTCCCACCTGAACGCCTATGACAACCAGCCCCGCCCCGGCAGCAGCCTGTCGATCGAGGAAGGCTGGCGCCGGGTGATGGCGCGCGACTGGATGGGCGGGATGTTCGTCTGGACCGGTTTCGATTACCGCGGCGAGACCACGCCGTTCGGCTGGCCGGCGGTGTCCTCGCAATTCGGCATGCTCGACACCACCGGCGTGCTCAAGGATACCGCTTACTACCTGAAGTCGGTCTGGACCGATCAGCCGATGGTGCACATCCTGCCGCACTGGAACTGGGCCGGCCAGGAAGGCCAGCCGGTCAAGGTGCACGTGTACAGCAATGGCGACGCGGTCGAGCTGTTCCAGGACGGCCGCTCGCTGGGCCGCAAAGCCATGGTCAAACA
>JBDSKP010000003.1:0-3236 GCA_039916925.1 Duganella sp. | reverse complement strand
GTGACCTTGATGATGCCTTCGCCGTGGCAGACCGCGTACAGCAACGCTTCGAGGATTTCGCCGCGCGTGTTGCCGGAATAGAAAAAGGCGGGATTGGGCGTGATGCCGAACGGCGATTCGCGCAGCTGGAAGTGGGCGTGGTACATGCCGCTCACGCGATGCAGGCCAGGAAAGCCTGCTCCAGGCTGTCCGCGCCGTACCGGGCGCGGCATTCGGCCGGCGTGCCGGCGAACCGGATCATGCCGTCGTGCAGGATGGCCATGCGGTCGCACAGCTCGTCGACGTCGGCCAGCGCGTGCGAGGTCAAAAACAGCGTGCCGCCGGCCCGGTGCAGGCTGCGCAGTTGTTCTTTCAATAGCGCGCGCGCCTTCGGGTCGAGACCGCTCATCGGCTCGTCCAGTATATACAGGCGCTTGCGCGCCAGCAGGCAGGCGGCCAGCCCCAGTTTTTGCGTCATGCCCTTGGAATAGCCGCGCACGGTGCGCTTGAGCGCTTCCGGGTCGAGGTCGAGCGCGGCCATCATCGCGGCGACGGCGGTGGCGTCGTAGGCCATGCTTTGCAGGGTCAGCAGGTAGCGGATGAAGTCGGCGCCGGTCAGGTAGTACGGCGGCGTGAAGCGTTCCGGCAGGAAGCCGAGCGGCTGGCGGCTGGCCGGGCGCCGGTGCGGCTGGCCGAAGATGTCGATGCTGCCGCCGTCGAGCGCGCAAAAATCGAGCACGCATTTGATCAGGCTGGTCTTGCCGGCGCCGTTGACGCCCACCAAGCCGAAGCATTCACCCGCGTGCAGTTCGAGGTCCACGCCACGCAGCACGCTGGTCTGGCCGTAGCGTTGAACGACTTGCTGCAAGCGCAGGGCGGGTACGGTCATGAAAGGGAATAGTGGCCACAGGAAACGAACCGCCACTGTAGCGTATTCGTGCGAAGAAAGCGACATCCTGTGCAGATAGGCGAGCGGGGCGCTGGGTAACTGGGGTAATCTGCTCTAGAATGGCCGCAAGTTGTCGTAAGGCATTATGCGTGACCCCCAGCCCCAAGCCACCCCGGGGGCGGACCCCACGGGGTCCGACCCCCAGTCAATGGGGTGCGGGTTGAATGGGTTAAGTCGGTTTTTGGGAATAAGGGAGCAAGCATGGCAAGGCCGGAGAAAGTCAGGCTGGGGGAAATTCTGGTGCAGCAAAAGCTGCTGTCGGAAGAGCAGCTGGGCCTGGCGCTGGCCGAGCAAAAGCGCAGCGGCCGCAAACTCGGCCGCGTGTTCATCGAAAACGGCTACGTGACCGAGGAACAGATCGCCGGCGCGCTGGCGCGCCAGCTCAACATCCCCTACCTGAACCTGAAGTTCTTCAACGTCAATCCCGAGATCGTCCGCATGCTGCCGGAAACCCAGGCGCGCCGCTTCCGCGCGCTGGTGCTGGAGGACCGGCGCGGCGTGCTGCTGGTCGGCATGTCGGATCCGACCGACTTGTTCGCGTACGACGAGATCGCCCGCATCGTCAAACAAAACATCGAGCTGGCCGTCGTCAACGAGACCGAGGTGCTGGCCGTCATCGACCGCATCTACCGCCGCACCGAGGACATCTCCGACCTGGCGCGCGAGCTGGAGCAGGATCTGGGCGACGTCTCGGTCGACTTCGGCGCGCTGGCGGCGGCCAATTCCAATCTGGAAGAGGCGCCCATCGTCAAGCTGCTGCAGTCGGTGTTCGACGACGCCGCCCAGGTGCGCGCCTCCGACATCCACATCGAACCGCAGGAAGGCCGGCTGCAAATTCGTTTCCGCATCGACGGCGTGCTGCACCTGCAGACCGAAACCGATATCAAAATCGCGCCATCGCTGGCGCTGCGGCTGAAGCTGATGTCCGACCTCGATATCTCCGAAAAGCGTCTGCCGCAGGACGGGCGCTTCGCCGTCCGGGTGCGTAACCAGCGCATCGACGTGCGTATCTCGACCATGCCGACCCAGTACGGCGAGTCGGTCGTCATGCGTCTGCTGAGCCAGGGCGGCTCCCAGCTGCGGCTCGACGCCATCGGCATGCCGCGCGCGCTGGTGGAGAAATTCCGCGCCATCATCCAGCGTCCCAACGGCCTGGTGCTGGTGACCGGACCGACCGGTAGCGGCAAGACCACCACCTTGTACTGCGCGCTGTCCGAACTCAATTCGGTCGAGAAAAAGCTGATCACCGTCGAAGACCCGGTCGAATACCGGCTGGCCGGCGTCAACCAGGTGCAGGTCAACGAAAAGATCGACCTGAACTTCGCGCGCGTGCTGCGCTCGGCGCTGCGGCAAGACCCGGACATCGTGCTCGTCGGCGAGATGCGCGACCAGGAAACCGCGCAAATCGGTCTGCGCGCGGCCATGACCGGTCACTTGGTGTTGTCGACCTTGCACACCAACGATGCGATGAGCACGCCGCTGCGGCTGATGGACATGGGCGTGCCGCGCTACATGGTCGGCAGTTCGCTGCAGGCGGTGCTGGCGCAGCGGCTGGTGCGCATGATCTGCGAGAGCTGCACCACGCCATACGAGCCGAGTCCGACCGAGCGCGAGTGGCTGAGCATGGAATTGAACGACAAGGTCGACAAGGCGCGCTATTTCCACGGCAAGGGTTGTTCGCATTGCAACGGCATGGGCTATCGCGGCCGCACCGGCGTCTACGAGCTGCTGGAGATGACGCGGGCGGTGGTCGACGCCGCCAACGATCCCGATCCCTCCCACTTCCTGAAGGTGGCGGCCGCGCAGATGGCCGGCGAGACCCTGCGCCGACACGCGGTGCAGCTGGTGGTGCAGGGCCGCACGACGGTGTCGGAAGCGATGCGCATCAGTAACCAGACCGAGGATTGACGTGCCGTTCTTCGCCTACAAGGCCCGCAACGCGCGCGGCGAACTGATGCGGGGCGTGCTCGAGGGGGCCGACAGCGGCGCCGTCGCCGACCAGTTGTTCAATACCGGCGTGACGCCGATCGAGATCACCGTCACGCAAAAAGCCGTCGCCACCCATGGCGAGAGCTGGCTGTCGCGGTTGCTGGAGAAGAAGGTCACGTCGATGGACGTGCAATTGTTCAGCCGCCAGCTCTACACGCTGCTCAAGTCCGGCGTGCCCATCATGCGCGGGCTGGCGGGCTTGCAGGAATCGGCGATCAACAAATCCTTTGCGCGGGTGCTGAAGGACATTCGGGAGTCGCTCGATGCCGGGCGCGAGCTGTCTGCGGCGATGCGACGCCACCCGGCAGTTTTTTCCACT
>JBDSKP010000002.1:0-4660 GCA_039916925.1 Duganella sp. | reverse complement strand
CGACGGCCGCCGTCATGCGCCGCACCTGACGATTCTTCCCCTCCTGCAATGTAATGGCCAGCCAGCTGGTCGGCTTCCCGGCGCGCTCGCGGATCGGCGGATTGCGCGGCCACAGCCATTCCGGCTCGGCGATGCGCACCGCGCGGCACGGTTTCGTGACGAAATCGCCCAGATCGATCGGCGCCTGCAACCTGGCCAGGCTGGCGGCGTCGGCCACACCCTCGACCTGCACCAGGTAGACCTTGGCCTCCTTGTGGTCCGGATGGGCGATCTGGTGCTGCAGCTTGCCGTCGTCGGTGAGCAGCATCAGGCCTTCGCTGTCGGCGTCGAGGCGCCCGGCGGGGTAGATGTTGGGGATCTTCAAATAGTCGGCCAGGGTGGCCTTGTCGTCCTGCGGCGAGAACTGGCACAGCACTTGGAAAGGTTTGTTAAATAGGATGAGGGGCATGCTTGTTTGGCGGTGGAATTGGTGTAGGCTTACAGGCCGGTGTCGTAAAATCGTGGCGCCCACTAAAATACTGGTGCATAATGCAAAACGCTTGTCTTATGTCTTATAGAAGACTTGGGTATTTGTACTGACTTGGCAATAAAATAAAGATCCTTGCCCCGGTAGCAGTATTGTATGCCGCTTGCCGAGCGTCCACTTCGGAGAACACGATGTACCAACATATCAAAGTACCTGCCGACGGCCAGAAAATCACCGTCAACGCCGATTTTTCCCTGAATGTACCAGATAACCCGATCATTCCCTACATCGAGGGCGACGGTACCGGGGTAGACATCAGCCCGGTCATGATCAAGGTGGTCGACGCGGCGGTGGCCAAAGCGTACGGCGGCAAGCGCAAGATCAACTGGATGGAAATTTACGCCGGCGAAAAGTCGACCGCCGTGTACGGCCCCGACGTGTGGCTTCCGGAAGAGACGCTGACCGTGCTGAAGGACTACGTGGTCTCGATCAAGGGCCCGCTGACGACGCCGGTCGGCGGCGGCATCCGCTCGCTCAACGTGGCGCTGCGCCAGCAGCTGGACCTGTACGTCTGTCTGCGTCCGGTGCGTTACTTCACCGGCGTGCCGTCGCCGGTCAAGGAGCCGGAAAAGACCAACATGGTCATCTTCCGCGAGAATTCGGAAGACATCTACGCCGGCATCGAATACCAGCAGGGTTCGGAAGGCGCCAAGAAGTTGCTCGACTTCCTGGTCAAGGAAATGGGCGTGACCAAGATCCGCTTCCCGGAAACGTCGGGCCTGGGCATCAAGCCGGTGTCGATCGAAGGCACGCAGCGCCTGGTGCGCAAGGCGATCCAGTACGCGATCGACAACGACAAGCCATCGGTGACCATCGTCCACAAGGGCAACATCATGAAGTACACCGAGGGCGGCTTCCGCGACTGGGCGTACGAGCTGGCGCTGAAGGAATTCGGTGCTGAACTGATCGACGGCGGCCCGTGGTGCAAGTTCAAGAATCCGAAGACCGGCCGCGACATCACGATCAAGGATTCGATCGCCGACGCGTTCCTGCAGCAGATCTTGCTGCGTCCGGCGGAGTACAGCGTGATCGCCACGTTGAACCTGAACGGCGACTACATCTCGGACGCGCTGGCGGCGCAGGTGGGCGGCATCGGCATCGCGCCGGGCGCCAACATGTCGGATTCGGTGGCGATGTTCGAAGCGACGCACGGCACCGCGCCCAAGTACGCCGGCAAGGATTACGTGAACCCGGGTTCGTTGATTTTGTCCGCCGAAATGATGCTGCGCCACATGGGCTGGACCGAAGCGGCCGACCTGATCATCAAATCGATGGAAAAAGCCATCGACTCGAAGAAGGTCACGTACGACTTCGCGCGCCTGATGGAGGGCGCGACGCAGGTATCGTGCTCCGGCTTCGGCGCGGTGATGATCGAGCAGATGCAGGACTGAGTCCGGCAAGCGCGGAATGGAAACACGTAGGGCGGATTAGGCGGAACGCCGTAATCCGCCATGCATGCGCCGCGTTGACGCACGCATGGCGGATTACGCTACGCTAATCCGCCCTACGTGGTTTAGATGGGAATTTGGTTGCCCTGCCGGAGTCACTTCCACAGCATCAGGGGCAGCATGCCCCACGCTGCAAGCACCAGCGCGCATTGCAGCGCGGCCATTAGCGCCACGGTGTCGGCGACGTTGCGGCGTCCGCCGCGCCATTGCCGCGCCAAGCCCGCGGCCAACGCCAGCGGCAGCGCCGCCGTCACCACCGCCAACATCCCGCTGGCCATCGTCAATTCCCCCATCCGCATGAACGATTGCAGATAGAACAGCGGCGCCGGCAACGCCAGCGCGAGCACGCCCAGCAACGGCGCGAACAGCGGATCGCGCGTCCGCGGCCGCGCGCGTAGCAGCCGCCAGCTACCAATAGTCACCACGTATGCCATGCCCAGCAGCCCCGCCGCCAGGCTGGCCCACAGCCCCGCGAACAGCGTCAGGTTGGCCTTGGCGTAGTTGCGGATGCCGTCGCTGACGATGCGCTGGCCGTCGTCGCCGATCAGCAGCACGTGCGAGTTGTCGAGCCGGCCGGCCTGCGTGAACAGCCGGCCGCCCGTCGGCGTCAGCACGGTCGGCTTGCCCTGGAACGGCGCCAGCCGCAGCGTGTCGCCGTCCCGGCCGACACGCATGAAGTTGAAGACAATGTCGGTCCAGGCCAGGTTGCCGATTCTGTGCATCGCCGGCACGTAAATGCCCAGCCAGTCGCCGATGTCGCCGGCCGGCGCGGCCCGCTTGACCACCGGCGCGGCGGGCGGCAGTTCGAGCGCGTCGATCAGCAGTCGGGTGAAGCGGTCGTAGTCCGCCGTTTCGCTGTCGGTGTTCACGGCAACGAAAAACGCCTTGTGCCGCGCCGGGTAGACGCACAGCATGGCATTGAAGCCGACCGTGGTGCCGGGATGGCAGTAGCCCAGCTGGCCGTGGCGGTCGCGTCCGACCAGCGCGTGGCCGTGGCCCGTCGCCAGCCCGGCGCGCACGGCTTCGGTGCCGCTCGGCGTGCCGAGTTGCGCCATGAGCCTGGGGGCGATGAACGGCTTGCCGTCGATGCGGCCGTCGCCCATCAGGAACCCGGCGAAGCGCGCCATGTCGGCGGCGGTGGTGGTCAGCTGCGCGGCCGAGGGCACGTAGTTGGGCGTGGCCGCTTGCGTGACGCCGTGTTCGAAGTGGCCCATCGCCAGACGCGGGTCGGCCCCCGGGCCGGTCTGCGTGACGAAGCCGAAGGTGCTGTCGCGCATGCCCAGCGGTTCGAGCAGTTGCGTGTCCAGATAACGGTCGTAGCGCTGGCCGCTGACCGCTTCGATCACCATGCCGAGCAAGCCGTAGCCGATGTTGGAGTAGGCGAAGCGGCTGCCGGGACGCGCCTGCACGGTCAGCAGCGCGGCGTCCGCGCCGGCGAAGGCGGCGCCCGGCGGGGTGTCCGCCCGCGCCGTCAGGCTGAACACGTGCCACAGGCGGAAGTTTTCCAGCCCGGCGGTGTGCGACAGCAGGTGCCGTATCCGGACCGGATCGGTGTCTTCCCAGCGGTTGTTGAACGATAACGTGGGCAGCAAGGTGGCGACCGGGGTGTCGAGCGAGAGCTTGCCTTCGGTGATCAGACGCAGCACGGCGATGGCCACCAGCGGCTTGGCGACCGAGCCGACCTGCACGCGCTGGTCGGCGCGCATCGCCGCGCCGCTGCCGGCGTCGGCCAGGCCGGCGGCGCCGGTGCGCGCGCCGCCTTCCGGCGTGACGGTGGCCCAGACGGCGCCGGTCAGCTGTTCTTGCTGCAGAGAGCGTTGTATTTCGGTCGCCAGCGGCGACGCCGCCCAGCCGCGCATCGGCATCGACAGCGCGACCAGCATCGTGGCCACCAGCGGTATCAGATAAGTCATAAGGGGAGGCGACCGTCGGACTTCTACAACACTTTTATATGGCTATCCTCGACCCCAAGCGGGCGATGGACGAAAAAAAACCCCGCAGACGGGGGTTTTTCACATCTGATGCCGTGCAGCTTAGGCAGCTTGGATGTTGGAAGCTTGCTTGCCTTTAGGGCCTTGCGTGACTTCGAATTGAACTTTTTGACCTTCTTTGAGGGTCTTGAAACCGTTCATGTTGATTGCGGAGAAGTGAGCAAACAAATCCTCGCCGCCGTCATCTGGAGTGATGAAGCCAAAACCTTTGGAATCATTGAACCACTTAACTGTACCTGTTGCCATAAAAAGAACTTTCAAAATTAATACTGATCACACGAGCCATAAAAGCAAGAAGCTTCTTGCCCCCTCCTCACGCCTCACTTCTTATCAACATGTACATTTCTGCACGAAGCCGATAACGCATTGTTAGCGGACGGATTTTTAAAGTCAAGCAGATTTGTATGCATTTTGCTACTTTTGATCGGCTTGGTGAAAATGCAACTCTTGATTTTAACAAATGGGTCGCCATCTGCGCCATGTTAAGAAAACGCGTAAGATGGAAAACAATTGAATGTGTATAGTGAAATGCACATTGCATCAACCCCGAAAGCATTAGAATATAAGCGTATGGCAACCAAGCATGACACCGAAACCCTTTTGGAGCGGCAAGCGCTGAAGCCGCCACCTTTGTACCAGGTGGCGTTGCTCAACGATGACTACACACCGATGGAGTTTGTAGTCGCTATCATCCA
>JBDSKP010000001.1:0-4261 GCA_039916925.1 Duganella sp. | reverse complement strand
CATTGGCACGGCGGCCAGGTGACGACGTCCAAGGGCTTCAAGGAGGCCTTCAAGGCGTTCGGCGAGGCCGGCTGGCAGGGTGTGCAACATCCGGTGGAGTTCGGCGGCCAGGGCTTGCCCAAGCTGTTGGCGACGCCATGCATTGAAATGCTCAACGCGGGCAGCATCTCGTTCGCGCTGTGTCCGCTGTTGTCGGATGGCGCGATCGAAGCGCTGCTGACGGCCGGCAGCGACGAGCAGAAAGCCATCTACCTGGAAAAGCTGGTGTCGGGCAAATGGACCGGCACCATGAACCTGACCGAGCCGCAGGCCGGCTCCGACCTGGCCGCCGTGCGCACGCGCGCCGTGCCGCAGGGCGACGGCACCTATAAAGTGTTCGGCACCAAGATCTTCATCACCTACGGCGAGCACGACTTCTCCGAGAACATCGTTCACCTGGTGCTGGCGCGCACGCCGGACGCGCCCGCCGGCGTCAAGGGCATCTCGTTGTTCATCGTGCCCAAGTTCCTGGTCAACGCCGACGGATCGATCGGCGCGCGCAACGACGCCCATTGCGTCTCGCTCGAACACAAGCTGGGCATCAAGGCCAGCCCGACCGCCGTGCTGCAATTCGGCGACCACGGCGGCGCCATCGGCACCCTGGTCGGCGAGGAGAATCGCGGCCTGGAATACATGTTCATCATGATGAACGCGGCGCGCTTCGGCGTCGGCCTGCAGGGCATCGGCCTGGCCGAGCGCGCGTACCAAAAGGCGGTGGCGTTCGCCAAGGATCGCGTGCAGTCGCGCGATCTGGCCGGCTCGGCCGGTCCGGTGGCGATCATCCATCATCCGGACGTGCGCCGCATGTTGATGAATATGCGTTCGCAGACCGAGGCGGCGCGCGCGCTGGCCTACGTTGGCGCCGGCATCAGCGACGTCGCCCACAGCCACGCCGACGCGGAAACGCGCAAGGCCAATCTGGCGGTGTACGAATATCTGGTGCCGATCATCAAGGGCTGGTCGACCGAGATGTCGCAGGACGTCGCGCGCGACGGCGTGCAGGTGCATGGCGGCATGGGCTTTATCGAAGAGACCGGCGCCGCGCAGCACTACCGCGATTCGAAGATTTTGACGATCTACGAAGGCACGACGGCGATCCAGGCCAACGATCTGGTCGGCCGCAAGACCGTGCGTGACGGCGGCGCCGTGGCCAAGGCCATCATCGCCCAGGTGCGCGCGACGGAGGCGGAGCTGGCGGCAGGCGGCTCGGCCGACTTCAAGGCGATCCTGGCGCGGCTGTCGGCCGGCAGCAAGGATCTGGAGGCGGTGGTCGAGTATGTCGTCGCCAACATGAAGCGCGACATCAAGGGTGTGTTCTCGGGCAGCGTGCTGTATCTGAAATTGGCCGGCATCGTGCTGGGCGGCTGGCAGATGGCGCGCGCCGCCGTGATCGCGCAGCGGAAGTTGGACGCCAACGACGGCGACGCCGGCTTCTACAAAGCCAAGATCGCCACCGCGCGCTTCTTCGCCGACCACATCCTGTCGCAATCGTCGGGCCTGCGCACCGCCATCATCGACGGCAGCGCCGGCGTGCTGGCGTTGAGCGAGGAGCAGTTCTAAGCTCGCATCACGTAGGGCGGATTAGCGCAGCGTAATCCGCCATGCATGCGCCGTCGGCGGCTCATAAATGGCGGATTACGGCGTTCCGCCTAATCCGCCCTACGTGGAACTGCCGATCACGTCCACAATTGCTTGATACACCCGCACCGGTTCCTCGGCGATGCGGTTGAGCACGTAGAGGAAATGCTCTTCGCCGAAGACCACGTATTCGCGGGTCGGGAAGCCGCACTCCTTGAGCTCGGCGATGTTTTCGGCGCCCAGGCCGATCAAGGATTCGAATTCGTACCAGCGCGGATCGACACGCTCTTTCACGATCAATTCGCTCAGGTCGGCCTGGATCGAGCGATCATGCGTGGCGATCGAGCACTTGTGGCCGCTCAGTAGAAGCTCTCCCGCGTACTTGCGATACGCGGCCGCCAGCTCTGGACTGTTGCGGTCGTAAGAAATCTCCGCCGACTCCAGAAACGCGCCTTTGACCAACCGTATGCGGCCGGGAATCTTCATCAACTCCGGCAAGTCGCGCGCGGTGCGGTGGCGCTTGGCCGGCACCGTGATGCCGACGTTGTGCAGACCGTCCTCCTCGTGCAGCCGCGCGTAGATGGCGTAGATGTCGTCGGCGCGGTCGGCGCCTTCCATCGAGATCATCACTTCGCGGTTGATCTCGGCCGCCTCCAACGCCACCCGGCGCAAATTGCGGTAGCCCAGTTCCAGGTCCACCATCGATCCCACGTGCGACAGGTCCAGCGAGATCGAGCAGTTCAGGTTGCGCAGGCCGACCGCGCGCGTCAGTTCCATGAACACCTCCGTCTCCGCCATCGCGAAGGATTCGTCGCGCACGCTCTCGCCCATGTATTCGACCGAGGCCGCATGTCCTTGCGCGATGATGCTCTCGACGCGCGCGAGCGCCTCCGCGACCGTCCGGCCCGCCACGTAGCGCTGCGAGACCTTATGCATGTAAGCGCGCAGCAGCGGGTCGTCGCAGAATTTTTCTTTGGCCGATTCGTCGAGCGCCAGCGCGCGCAGCGCCGTCGCGGCTTGATCGACGAGGCCTTGCCATTGGGCGGGGAAGGTGGGTGCGGACACGGCGTCTCCTGATGGTGGGTTAGGCAACATTGTGTCACAGCCGTCCTCATCTTCCAAATGGCGGGCCCGGCGAAAAAACCATGCGAAAAATTATGTCTGTAAAATGATTGCGCACAACATTTGAATGCCAACCAGCGGCCCGCGGGCCGAATAAGAGGAGACAGCATGAAGGATTTATCCGTTGCCCGTGGCGCTAGGTTGCGCCGGCTTGCCGCACAGGCACTTTGGGCGGCATGCATGGTGGGCGCGCAGGGCTTGCCATCCGCGCTGGCCGCGCAGCCGCCCGCGACAACCGCCGAAGCCCGAACCTGGACCGCCGACAACGGCGACGGCACCTTCACCAACCCGCTGTTCTACGACGAATTTTCCGATCCGGACCTGATCCGCGTCGGCGACTGGTTTTATCTGACCGGAACCACCATGCACGCGATGCCGGGACTGCCGGTGCTGCGGTCGAAAGACCTGGTCAACTGGGAATTTCTCGGCTACGCCGCGCCGAAGCTCGATTTCGGCCCGGGGTTCCGGCTGGAGGATGGCAAGGGGATATATGGACAGGGAATCTGGGCGCCCAGCTTGCGTTACCACGACGGCACCTTTTACATCTTCACCAACATCAACGGCCGAGGCGCGCAGGTGTATTCCGCGACCGATCCGCGCGGACCGTGGAAGCACCACGAAATGCGGCGCAGCCTGCACGACCTGTCGGTGCTGTTTGATGACGACGGCAAGGTGTACGTGGTGTGGGGGCATCAGACGCTGCAGGTGGCCCGGCTCAACGACGATCTGACCGACATCGTGCCCGGCACGGAAAAAACCTTGTTCGACAAGGATCAGGGCATGGGGGAGGGCGCGCACTTCTATAAGATCGACGGCAAGTACTTGATCCTCAGCGCCAACTATGCGGGTGGCTTCCGCATGCCGGCCGCGCGCGCCGACCACGTCTACGGTCCGTACGAAGTCAACCAGGCGATCAGCAAGGACGAAGGCTTCGGCATGGTGCGCGGCCATCGTTTGAAGGAGAACCAGCCGCCGTTTGTCATCGATCCACCCAATCCCGCGTCGAAGGATGGAACGTCGCTGCACCAGGGCGGCATCGTGCTGACGCCGGCGGGCGAGTGGTGGGGCTTTTCGATGATGGACTACAACTCGGTCGGGCGGCTGCTGGGCCTGTCGCCGGTGACGTGGAGCGACGGCTGGCCGTACTTCGGCCTGCCGGGCAACTTGGGCCGCACTCCGCGCACCTGGGTCAAGCCGAAGACCGCCGCCGCGCAGCCGATCCGCGTGCCGTACGAGCGCGCCGACGACTTTTCCGGCGCGGCGCTGAAGCCGATCTGGCAATGGAACCACGTGCCGGTCGACACCCAATGGTCGCTGACGCAGCGTCCCGGTTTTTTGCGTTTGCACGCCTTGCCCGCGACCTCGTTCTGGGACGCGCGCAACAGCCTGACCCAGCGCGCGATCGGGCCGGTGTCGTCGCCGACCGTCGCGCTGGACGCCGCCGGGTTGAAGGATGGCGACACCGCCGGCCTTGGTCTGCTCAATCTGCCTTATGCCACGCTCGGCGTCGAAAAGACCGCCG